>JAUZRW010000168.1 GCA_030950085.1 Anaerolineae bacterium | reverse complement strand
AAAAACACATAATCTAATTTTCAAAGATTAAATTGGTCGAGTACTATCAGGAACCTTCGATATATTTTTAGAAAAAGCGTAACGCAGAGACGCGGAGAATCAGAGGCGCAGAGCATTATTTTGAATAGAAATCTTGGCGTTTTGGCGTTTTGGCGGTTCATCTTTTTTTGCAATTATTTACCGAAGGTTACTATTGTAGAGTCTGGAAAGTAATTGAAAAAAGATTAGCATATTTTGACCTCAAAAGGGTATTTCTAATTCTAAAGACTTTTAGGACTCTACATATCGTACTGAAAAGTGTGAACGCGAATATAATCTGTACTTGCAAAACGTGACTTAAAATAATGGTTTTTGCTTGGGTTTAGATTCAAAGATATCCGGTGGGAGTAGATTATGCCCCTCAAGCCACGCATCATCGGGACCTTGCCAGCCGAATGTCGCTAAATCAACCTTGCCCTTTGCATCGAATTTTACCCCTTCTGCCTCTAACAAGCGACGTTGTGTATCGCCTGTGACACCCGATAAACTGATTTTGCCCTGACTATTCATCACCCGTTGCCATGGGATGCTCTGTCCATCAGGGCTTTTCCGCATCGCTGTTCCGACCCAACGTGGACTGAGGCGTTTGTAGTCGTCGGGTGTCACTTCGGGCATCGGTGGAATCATCGTTGCAATTTGCCCATAACTACTCACTACCCCCTCCGGTATTTGCTTCACAATCAGCCAAACTGTCTCAAAAAAGTCGTCATTAGGGGGATTCCACATAAAATACTTGCTCCTTAGGTGAATTTTAGGTGAATTATTGAGAAATCTCTAAAATCGCATTAAACATAAACAATTGAAGTGTATCATTAAATCATTCATCTGCTTGCTGCTTCTAGTGTTATGCTAGAATAAACGTATAAAATCACATTCAAAATTTAGTTTATGGGGATAAGAAGATGTTTTTTGGAAAAAAGCAAACACCAGAACAAAGCAAATTCCGCAGTCAGGTTATCACTTTTATGCTGGTACAAGGTGTCATTTTTAGCACGCTATTATTCGTCAGCTACTTAACACAGTTTGATTATGGTCTGCTCTTGATTTTTGCAGGCGCGACCCTCACCCTCATTCTCATCCCATCCAATTTAGAACTCAATTCGTATGTAAAAACAGCTAATAGCATGGGCGGGCATCACCATCAGCATATTTTAGACCAAATCCTCAAGATGCGTATCGGGTGGCGCGATAGTTTGGAACGCTTCACAATCGGGCTGATTCCGTTTATCGCTGGAGTCATTCTGCTTGTATTTTGAAAAAGTTGCAAAACGAACAAAAGTTCAGTAGACTATGCTCATCTGTTCTGTTTTCAAGCAAGGTGAGCTATGTCCATAACAATTAGGGATATGACTCTGACCGCTACAAATGTTGATGTGATGGTGATGTTTTATACGCTTTTTAAGCAGAAAAAATAATAAATCTCATTTAAGCGCCTTCGCTAATTCATGCGGTGAAGGCGTATAATTCCCAACATGGCGCACCACAATGCCACTGGCAATATTGGCGAGCAATGCCGCCTCTGCGAGTGATGCTCCGGCAACATGGGCTAAGGTTAAGATGGCTATCCATGTATCGCCTGCGCCGACGGTATCAAAAACATCGCTGATATGCGGTGCAGGAATATGCTCAACACCACCATTAGCAATTGTCGCACCATCGCCCCCACGAGTGATAATCATCGCTTTTCTCAAACTCAAACTCGAAAATAAGTCATTGGCAGCCGTATCAAATTGTGCGCTATTCACAATCTCGCGGCGTAAAACTTGTCGTGCATCATCGGCATTGCATTTGACGACATCATAGCCGCGATATTTTTCTAAATTACCCTGTGCATCAACAAAAAGTGCCACACCTGCGCCCTGTGCAATGATTTTGACCTGCTCAACAACCGTTTGTGTCAACAATCCATTATGATAGTCTGAGACCAAAACCGCATCGACACGCTTGATATGGCTTTTGACAATTGAGATAATCGCTTCTTCGGTAGATTGCGGAATCGGTGTCCGTGAAAGGGTATCAATACGGGCGACTTGCTGCGGAAAGCGGTGTCCCATTTGTGCGAGAATGCGCGTTTTCAGTGTGGTCGGCTTATTTGCTACTGTGACCAATGCTGAAATGTCGATGCCGCGTTGTTGCAACTCACTTTTGAGATGGTCGGCTGTTTCGTCATCTCCGATAATGCCCACCTGAATCGCGGTACTCCGTAATGCCACAATATTAGACGCAGGATTAGCTGCGCCACCGGGAATATAGCGCCGTGATGTAAATTCCAACACAGGAATAGGGGCTTCGCGGCTCAACCGTTCGGCGCGTCCGGTGATGTATTCGTCCAAAATAACATCGCCCAAAACGAGGATACGACGATTGGCAAGTTTAGGAATCAGCGTAGCAAGATTATCGGTCATCAGTGAAAAGTTTTCAGTTTTGAGTAGTTAGACTTATTATCGTAATCGTTTTATCCCTGATTACAATGTCTTTTCACATTTAACTTTTGTAGAATCCGAGAAGTCTTCGGGAAAAGCGTAACGCAAAGAGGCAAAGGGTGAAAGGGTGAAAGGGTGAAAGGGTGAAAGGGTGAAAGGGTGAAAGGGTGAAAGGGTGAAAGGCGCAAAGAGTTTTGAACTTGAATCTTTGCGTTCTTGGTGTCTTTGTGGTTCAAATTGTCCTAAGTTCGTGGATAGGTGAACAGTTACATTCATGAATTATCAGTTAGTTGGAGCAGGAAGGCTTTAACATCGTTAAATACCGCGTGATTCCATGTCCACCAAGTCATTTTGTAAATATCGGACAAGTATGATTTGTTGCGGTCAGATGCAGGTGTTTCAAAATCAATATTTTTACCTTCAATAAAGGTACGAATTCTGCCCTGATACAAAGCAGCCATGTACACGCGCATCATCGCTTTTGGCAAGGGTTCAGGTTTTAGAGTGATTTCAGTCGCTTCGGCACAATCAAAATACTGCTCAACACAAGTCATAATGGCATCATTGTCCAGTACACGCAGGATGAGGCTTTCCAACATGCCATCATTTTGAGTGTCGGGCATGATAAAGATACCGACCCTTAAATCGTCATCACCCACAAAAGTTGCTGCTACATTCGGTACAGGATATTGTTTACGGTCTGGATTTTCTTGATTCGCATTCTGTAAGGCAGCTTGAATACTTTGGAGTGTGCCACCTGTAAAATCGGTATCGCGCACAATGCCGATGTGGGTAATGCGCTTAAAATTAGATTCAGTTTGCACAAGTGATAAAAATCCTTCGAGATTATCCTTGCCTTCGTATTCAAGAATATGCAAAGGCGTTTTCTTTGTAAATTTGAGATAGTACCCTAATTGGATAAAGAATTCTTTGTCAGTGGACCCTTCGACAAACAACAATCGCGTTTTTCCATCAGGGATTTTTGCGTTCATCCTCGCACCTCATATTCGAGGCGAACTGCGGCATCTATAGTCTTTGGTGAATAGCGCACCGCTTCAATATCTTGTGTATCAGGGTCACGGTCTAAACGATAAAAGCGAAAATCGTCCTCACCTGTTTCTTTGAATGCTTCTTGCGCGGCACGAATCATCTCGAAACTATGTGTCGTGGCGAAGATTTGTACATTGAATAACTCGGCAGCTTTCGCAATTGCTTTCCATATTTTAGTTTGTATCGAATAGTGCAAACCATTTTCGATTTCATCAATCAGTAGAACACCACCTTGAACTGCGCTCATTGCAAGAACCAAACTAAATACTCGGTTAAAGCCGTCACCCATAGTTGCAATAGGCATCGGTTGTTTCAATCCAAGTTCAGCATAGATCATCGGCGGATAGCCATCATAAAGAATTTCCAGACTTGTTACTCTTTCATCAATAATTTTTAGCGCATCTAGAATGACAGCTTGTTTCCGCTCTCTTTGGAGATGGCTAAAAAGTTTCGCACTATCTTCAAAAGATGCCTTCTCCCGCGATAAGAGAAATATTGAGGGGATGCGTTGTAACGAAATACCATCTGTATAGATTCTATCTTCATCTTGAATCATAAGATATGCTTTGTATTTCTCATTTTTAATTTGGATGATATCTGTGCGAAGATGCGTATCTATGGTATCTGAGCGCGATGAAATTTTGAATACACGGCTACCTTTTTCTATATCATCTATTTTTGGCACTGAAATTTCTAATGCTTGAGATTCGGGAAAAATGGGTAATTGTTGTTGGACATTTGGGAGTTTGCCAAATAATCGTATAGGTTTCTGAGTATCAAATTCATTGAACAAGATATTCCAACTTGGCAAGCCAATATCACGGTGATGAGACTGTTGGCGTATCTCGTCAATTTTGAATCTCAGGAGAATATCAGGGTCATATTGTCCTGAATATACCGCTATCGCTTCTAACAATGCTGTTTTTCCCGTATTATTTTTCCCAGCAATGAGGTTCACACGGGTAAGGTCTTTCAGTTCAAGGTCTTTGAAGCTGCGAAAGTTTTGGAGACGGAATTTGCTATACATAAGTGCCTCATTTCTTTAGAGCTATCAACTTATGCTTATTATAGCCGATGTTGTGCTTCATATTTTGCTAGAAGATACTGCTATCGGCTGCCGCGCAGAATGACTGAAAAAACAAATTGTGGCAGGCGCATCATACGGAAAATACGCCATGGTTGCTTATAGAGCCGATACGCCCATTCCAGACCGAGTGACCGCACTTTTTCTGGCGCACGCGGAATTTTGCCCGTGATAAAGTCGAACGACCCACCGACTCCCATTGCCATCTTGACCCGTAAGCGCGGCATATTGCGAGCAATCCATTTATCTTGTTGTGGCGCACCATAGGCGACCAACAAAATATCCGCCCCACTGAAATTGACCATTTTTACAATCTCGTCTTCGTCTTCCCAATGCGGACTCCCGGCATACCTGCCAACCACTTGCAAATTGGGGTAACGGTCTGTGAGAATATTTGCTGCCTCATCTGCAACGCCATCTGCTGCGCCTAAGAAAAAGAGTTTCCAGCCACGTTTTGCCGCTTCTTGTGCAATACGTTCTGTGCCATCACTGCCTGTAATGCGCTCAGTGATAGGCGTTCTGAGAAATTTCGATGCCCACAATAAACCGATGCCATCTGGGATACATAAATCGGCTCGGCGCAGAATATTAGCAAAATTGACATCTTTTTGGGCAATCATCGTAAATTCGGGATTCGTCGTACAGACATGATGACTACGAGTCCCTGTTTGCACCCATTGGTCAATCAAATCCATCCACTGCTCATAAGTAATGCGGTCAACGGGCAAACCGAGAATACGAATCGTATCTTGCCAATCGCGTCCATTACGGGCATCGTGTGGAAAACCTATTATTTGTGGCACATGGCTATCATTTAATGTAGCGCGTGCTGCCTCAATGACTTGTTCTGGTGTGACCATCCGCATACAAGTTCGCGCTTCGCAGCCATTCCGTAAGCCGACTCCTTGCCCCACATAACTACACGGGCTACATTCCGGCGCACTGCGTATCACCGTTGTTTTACCGCCCGGCGACCAAGGCGACCATGCCTCATGATTGGAAGAGCCGAAAATGGTCACTACTGGCGTTCGCACAGAAGCTGCTACATGCAATACCCCACTATCTGAACCGATGTATAAATCTGCCGAACGAATGACATCTGCCAATTGCGTTAGAGTCGTTTTACCTGCTAAATTCACAGTTTTATGCTGCATCGCGGATTCGACCTCATCGGCATCATCGTTCGCTGTGCCGACAAGAACAATCTGCGCGTTAAATTCATCATGCAGCGCATCGGAAACTTTCGCAAAATATTCAGGATTCCAGCGCCGTGCAAGGCTATAGCCGCCGCTTCCGGCATGAATAATAATGCGAATACCGTTGTAGGCAGCCAATGGCAAAACACCATCATCAAAGGCGATTCTAGCACCTCGCGGTTGTGTATCTGCACCGAGTAGCCCAACTAGATTCAACCAATGCTGTGCCTGATGAACCACACCATAACCGCCATCGGGAATCGACTCCGTTAAAAACCAACCGTTGCCATTATTCGCGCCGATAATGCGTTTAGCCTGTGTTGCTTTTTTAATCAACCAAAACTTAATCGTACCCAATTTGAGCGAAAAACGATGAAAAATCACGACGGTATCATACTTGCCCTTGCGTAGTTTCCAGATTTGCGCCAAATTCGATGGAAACAGTAGCGCGTAAGAATTGTTGAAGCGTCGCCTATCGAATGTGATGATTTCATCTACCAATTCGCGTTCAATAATCGGCGCGGCATGGGTGGATGTCAGCAAGGTGAGATGCGCTTGTGGCTGTGCCTCTCGTAAGGCAGCAATCGCCGGCGTTGTCGTGATTAAATCGCCAATATCTGCTAATTGAACCAGCAGAATCCGTTCTGGTTTATTACTTTCCATAAGTTTTGCACAGTCTTTTCGTGGGAGAAACAACGCTCTCCGCTAGAGCATGATTGTGCTAATGATAATTTCGTGCGTGGAGAATGTACAGTCAGTATGCAAAAATGGTCTTGGGCGCATAGTATTCAGTAAATTACAGAGTAGCGGCTTCTTCAAGTGCCTTCATGGTTTGCTCGGCGGCTTTTTCCCATGTGAATTTCGCGCCCTGAGCGAGGCCCTTGATACCAAGTTTTTTACGCAGAAAGGGTGTTTGTGTCAACAAATCCATTGAGGCAGCGATTTCTGTGACCTCCAGTGGATTAACAAGGATTCCGGCATCTTCAACCAATTCGACTAAGCTAGATGAATCACTGGCAATAACAGGCGTACCGCACAACATCGCTTCGACAGCCGGAAACCCAAAACCCTCATATAAGCTAGGGAAAACAAGGGCGGTAGCATGGCGAATCAAATCGCCTTTATCGACCTCATCAATATAGCCCGTTACATACACACCATCGACACCATCAATCCAAGCCTCATCAAAGAGCCAGCCCTTCTTCCCGGCTAAGACAAGGGCAATACGTTTATCAGGATTCGCAGCACACCACATCGAATAGGCTTCAACAATACGTTTAATATTTTTTCGGGGCTGCAATGTGCCTAAGAATAGAAAATAACGAAATGGAATCTGATATTTACGGAAAATATCAAGTTCAGGGCTTTCGGATGGGCGCTCGACACCGGGATAAATGACACGAATTTTTTCTGCGGGAACATCATAAAACACTCTTAAATCTTCGGCTGTCGCTTGGCTATCGGCTAAGATAATGTTGGCACGCTTGGCACTATAGCGCGTTGTAAAATCCAGATAGCGACGATGGGCATCTGTATGGGTATCGGGGAAGTATTTATAGCCTAAATCATGCACTGTGACGACTGAATTGCCGGGGAAAACAAGCGGTAATGTGTGTGCCGGCACAAAGGTCAGGTCGGGCTGTTCTTGAAACAACGACGCTGCTAAACGCCAATGTGTCCATAAGCGCGGAAAAGATATGACATGCACGGTAGCATGTTCTGAATCAGGAAGTAAATTTGCTTCGGGTTGGTCACGGAAGAACAAGTCAAGTTGATGCGGTGCTTCTAGGGTATTGTTCAAGGCAATCAAATGGCGAATCAATTCACGCGAGTAATACTCTGTCCCCGTCATATGCAAAACTGTTGCACGGCTGGCATCAATTGCAATCCGTAACGACATCTTCATCTATTGTCCGTTCCGTCGGAAAATAGGCACAATCAGTAGCACAGCAAGCGCCACCAAGACAACAGGCAATAATCGGCTCAGTGTTTGAATGATTGCATCATCAAGCAATTGTCCTGTCATAACCATCCCTGCGAAACCAGCGATAGCCAATATCAACCCGACAAACCACAAACGCCGATTTGACGGACTCATGAGGTCTGTGAGAACAAAGGCAGTACCGATAGCTATCAAGAACAAAGTCCAACCGTTAATGATATCTAAATTGTTGGGCAAGGCAAGGTAAACACCTGTACCGCCTAATAGCGTAAGTGTCATACCGATGAAAAAACTGCCTGTTGACCAGCGTGATGATGACAACCAGTAAGCGATGAATGCCACACCTGTGCCACTGACGACCAGCGCACTGACCACAGGTAAATTGATTGTAGCATCAGCAGAAATTGTGAGGATAATCGTGAGCAATGCCCCTGCCCCAATCAGCAAAACTGCCGGAACAATAGAGGCGAGTTGCCCGCGATGCAACACACTCAATGGTGGGTGTGGAAAATCACTCTGCCCACTATGAATATCACTATATTCAGCATACTCTTCATCATTAGATGCGACTAAATCCGATTCCTCTAATGCCGAATCGTCTTCTGAAGCCTCATCGTCTAGCAGCGATTCGTCTTCTAAATCATCATCAATATCTAGCTCATCATCTGCTTCATCAGCTTGCGTAAAATCTTGCAGTGAGGAAACAGCCGCTAAAGCCGATACGACATCAATCTCATCATTAGCAATAGCATCAGATAAGGTATCTTCTGGAGTTGATGGTTTATTTTCTTGGTCTAGGGATTCTTCTTGTTCATCTGTCATGTGTGTATTGTCCTGTGTTTTGGGCTAAACCGCAAGCGGAAAAAGCGTAGTTAGTATCTTCAAACAAAATAATGATAGTCACAATTGTTTGAGCCTTGTCAATCCATTGTCACAATTTGGGATGGGTGAACTGAGTCTTGTTTCTGATTCAGGATTCCGCTATACTAGCCCTCATTGGCGACGTGGCCGAGTGGCAAGGCAGAGGCCTGCAAAGCCTTGTACACCAGTTCGAATCTGGTCGTCGCCTCAAGTAAGCCCCTATCGGGGATTTATCTCACCTTAAACAAAATGGTAAGGTGTAGTTATGTTTATTGGTTTAACGAAAATACGCTAGTCAAACAAGAATGTCCAAAATTTGGGCGTTTTTTGATTCGAGTAAATCCAATGAAGCCGCACAATGCCCCTTATCAAACCCTTAGCCGATGATGTATACTCACTATCGCGTCGAAAAAAGCGAAGTTATTTCGCGCTGAAACCATTTTTACACGTTGTTCCTAGCGTGGGTCATAAGATTCACGGGTAGACAATTTTATGCTGTCATGATATACTGCTTAATTCGTTAGGAACACAAAATTATAAAAAAGGTGAAAACCTGATGAAAGTTGCAACATCTATCAAGAAGCGTTGCCCATCTTGTCGCATCATTAAGCGTCATGGGCGCGTGATGGTTATCTGTTCGAAGAATCCTAAGCACAAACAAAAACAGGGTTAAGTCCCCTGCTTGTGTGGCGGAATAGCAAGGAGTAGAAGGGCGCAGTATGGCTCGTATAGAAGGTGTCGATCTGCCGCGTGATAAACGTGTGGAAATTGCCCTGACCTATATCTACGGGATTGGTTTGACGACAAGTCAGAAAATCTTGGAAGAAAGTAGGGTAAGTCCCGATATCCGCGTGCGTGATTTAAACGAAGATGAACTCTCGCGGCTGCGTGCAGTCATCGGCGGTATCCAAACCGAAGGTGATTTGCGTCGTCAGGTGAATATGAATATCAAACGCCTGATTGAAATCAACAGCTATCGCGGATTACGTCATCGCCGTAACCTGCCAACTCGTGGACAACGCACTCGTACCAATGCGCGTACCCGTCGTGGTGTGCGTAAGACTGTGCCGGGTCGTGGTCGTCGTCGTGGGGCAGGCAAGAAGTAAGTCCGTTATCAGTTGACAGTGGCTCGTGGAAACGGTCATCTGTAAGCTGAGAGCAACCGTCACCCACTCTAACAATATAAGTGAGAGTCGTGTGATGTTAACATCCATCTCAGTTTTTGGAGAAAGTGTATGGCAAAAGGAAAGCGACCAGCTCGTCGTTCGGCGAAAAAGGTCTTCAAAAATATTCCTTACGGTCAGGCACACATTTTTGCAACATTCAATAACTCGATTGTGTCATTAACTGACCAGAGTGGCAATGTTGTAACGTGGGCTAGTGCCGGCACATCCGGCTTCAAAGGAAGTCGTAAAAGTACACCGTATGCTGCACGGATGGCTGCTACAAGCGCCTCCGAAGTCGCGCAGCAACACGGCATGAAAGAAGTGGACGTATTTGTCAAAGGACCGGGACCGGGTCGTGAAGCTGCGATTCGTGCGATTCAAGCCAGTGGTTTGAAGGTTCGTTCGATTACTGACGTGACCCCTGTACCACATAATGGGGTTCGCCCGCCCAAGAAGCGCCGCGTCTAAGAAAAGTCAATAGGAGTACTTGTCGAACAATGGTTTATCCAACAACCACACCTCCACCCAGCACCCAGCATATGCCGATGCCCAGTGGCAATGATATCAATACCATCACTCAGAATATGGTTCTACCGCATAAGGTCGAAAGCCAAGGGGTCACCCGTAATTATGCTCGCTTCGTCATTAGCCCGTTGGAAAGTGGCTACGGTCTCACCCTAGGTAATGCACTCCGCCGTATCTTGCTGTCGTCCCTACCCGGCGCAGCAGTGAGCAGTATCCGCGTGAGTGATGTCCATCATGGTTTCAGCGCGATACCCGATGTGCGCGAAGATACGACGCAACTCATTTTGCAAATCAAGCAACTGCGCTTGGTGCTACATAATGTCGAAAGCACACGCCTACGCCTTGAACATCGGGGCGAAGGGATTGTCACGGCTGCTGATATTTGGTATCCGTCGGAAGTCGAAATCATCAACCCCGAATTGTATCTCTTCACTGTTGATTCACCCGATGCCAATATCGAAATGGAATTTGAGGTTCGCAGCGGTCGTGGTTATAGCCCCTCAGAAGAACGGGGTCGTTTGCCCATCGGCGAATTACCCGTCGATGCTATCTTTAGTCCCATCAAACGTGTCAATTTCGACGTGCAACGGGCGCGTGTGGGGCAACGTACCAACTATGACAAACTTGTTCTGGAAGTCTGGACAGATGGTACAGTGCGTCCAGAAGAAGCCATGAGTCAGGCGGCGCAAATCCTCATGCGGCATCTGGTTCCTATCAGTGGTGTGGCGATAGATGACTTGGATTTCCCAGTTATGGAACCCGAACCACAACCATCACCATTACAACCCTTGTATGATAAACCCATTGAGGAACTTGACCTCAGCGTGCGCGTCTTCAATTCACTCAAACGCACTGGTATTACGAGTGTCGGCGATGTGATTGATATGCTGCAACGAGGGCAAGATGCGATGTTGGCGATTCGCAACTTTGGCGAAAAATCGCTTGATGAACTTGTCGAGAAGCTGAAAGAAAAGAAATATTGGCCTCTTGATGGGGAAGAAGAGTTAGGATAACGAGAAATAATGGAGACCGCCTGAAATGCGTCACAGAGTCAAAGGAAAGAAACTAAGCCGCGATAGTGGGCATCGTAAAGCACTGCGGATGAATTTGGCGACCCAATTGTTTGAACATGGGCGCATCAAAACCACCCGTGCTAAAGCCGACTATGTACGTGGCTTTGCCGAACGCCTGATTACCCTCGCAAAACGGGGTCTGGCAAAGGCTGAAGCATCAGGTAACGAAGCACAGGCAGTTCATGCCCGTCGTGTCGTTGCAAGCCGCCTGAACAACAATCGTGTCCTTGTACAGAAGTTGTTCGATGAAATCGCCCCGAACTACGCAAACCGTGCCGGTGGATACACTCGTATCTATAAACTGGGACCGCGTAAGGGCGATAATGCAGATATGGCTCTACTGGAATTGGTGGAATATTCGCCGGAAGACTAAGAGAAGACTAAACATAGCGCATGATACATTACCGCGCGACACTCGCCTATGATGGCACGGCATATTATGGCTACCAAATACAGCCCAATGTACCGACCATACAAGGTAAGTTGGAGCAAGCACTCCTCAAAATACTGAGTGTGCCGACAACAGTGTGGGCTGCGGGAAGAACGGATACAGGTGTTCATGCGACGGGGCAAGTGATTGCCTTTGATGCCGAGTGGAAGCACGATGATGTTGCCCTCCTGCGAGCGATAAATGCCAAATTACCGGATGACATCGCGCTGCAAACTATCACGCAGCAAGCAAACTTTCATCCACGATTTGATGCGCTGTCGCGCACGTACCGTTATCAAGTAGCGGTTGTTCACGTTCGTCAGCCCTTGCTGGCAAGGCGGGCATGGCAGTGGCATGGTGACTTGGATTATTTAGCCATCCAACATGCGGCACAAATCGTAAGCGGTAAACATGATTTTGCCGCTTTTGGCAAGCCGCCGCAGGGCGATAATACTGTTCGTGAGATTTTTCGCTCTGCATGGCATATTGAACAACTTTCTGTCGGAAAAATGTTCATCTATGAGGTGGAAGCAACGGCGTATTTGCATCATATGGTACGTCGGCTGGTTGGGACACAAATCGCCGTCGGGCGCGGACAACTTTCAGTAGCAGAGTTTGAAGCCCTGTTACACAGTGCGGATTTATCCCAGAATAAATGGATAGCTCCACCACAGGGTTTAACGCTTGTACAGGTGAGCTATCCACCACCGACTAGCAGTAGAGATACATATCGTAAAATTTGATAATTAAGAACGTTGGCGGCGCTCGTTCGTTGCCAGAGGTAAAAAGAAGATGAGAGTACAAATCCAAAAAACGCATTCCACAAAACCTAACGAAATTGTACGGAAATGGTTTATTGTGGATGCACAAGGCAAGACGCTAGGTCGTCTCGCCAGTGTGATTGCACAGATTTTGCGCGGTAAACATAAGCCGCAATTTGTCACCAATCTTGATGTCGGCGATTTTGTCGTTGTTATCAATGCCAAGAAAATCCATGTCACCGGTAAACGCCTTGACCAGAAAATTTACTGGCGGCATAGTGGCTATCCCGGTGGTATCAAAGGTGTGACCTTGCGCCGTGTTCTGGATACCTTTCCCGAACGGGCGTTGAAATCTGCCGTGAAAGGGATGCTACCTAAAGGTGTCCTAGGTCGTCAGATGCTCACCAAACTCAAACTTTATGCGGGTTCAACGCATCCACATGAAGCGCAGAAACCCGAAGTTCTGGAAGTGTAAGTACAGGAGTAATGAATGTCTGCACAGTATTATGAAGGAATTGGTCGCCGTAAACATGCCTCTGCGCGTGTGCGACTCTTCCCCGGCGGCACGGGCAAGTTCATTGTGAACGAACGCCCAGTAGAAGAATATCTACCGCGCCCCAATGATATGGAAATTTTGATGATACCGCTTGTCGCCGTCGGTCAAACAACCAGTTATGACATCAGCGTGCATGTCAAAGGCGGTGGTGTTTCAGGTCAACGAGATGCGATTCGACTCGGTATCGCCCGTGCGCTGCTGAAAATTGACCCTGATATGCGTGGGGTCTTGAAATCACTCGGTATGCTGACACGCGATGCCCGTATCAAAGAACGTAAAAAGCCCGGTCTCAAACGTGCGCGTAAGGCTCCGACCTTCACCAAACGTTAAGCCGATAAGATTTTTGCAATTCTCGAAGGCAGGTTACAATTGTAACTTGTCTTTTTTGTGTTGGCACAAGGCAGCGAAATTTGCCAAGATAATTGACTCACATCCCACAGAAATCGGCTACAATGGGCATAAGACCTATCGTCAGGAGGACTCATCATGCTCATCACGACTATCAAAATCCTCAAACCTGCATTGCTAACCGCCCTGATGCGTGCCAATGATATCTTAGGCGAACGTGAGGCAGTCGAAATCATCCGCCAATTAGGTCAGGGCGAAAGTAACACCTCTTTTTATTATCACCTTTCCTTGCAATATAAAAATTATCAAACACAACGTCATGCACCCGATAAGGTGTTTGTCAAACTCACAAAGCCCAATCAACCGCCAGAATTTATCCAGCGTGAAGTTGACTTTTACAACAAGATTCTGCCTGCTCTATTGCGAAAAAATAAAATCCAAGACTTATGCCTGACTGCTTGCTACGATGCTTATTTTGATGATATTACAGGGCAATCGCATGTCATTTTGGATGATGTTTCTAAGGATTATGTGCCGAGTAAAGAGAAACATCCGCCGACACAACGCCATCGTGAGCAAATTATAGATGCCCTCGCACGGATTCATGCCCAATGGTGGGAACATCCCATCCTCGATACGATAGCTGACATGCCTTCGGAAGAAAAAATCGCTGCCAATTTACAAACGTATCAAGAAAAATTTGCGACTCTGATGAATTTCCCCGGTAGTCGCTATATGTCTGCTCGGCATAAAGAGATTTTGAAGACCGTCGCCGAAAAAATACCGCCACATCGTAAAGAACGCCTGATTAATGGACAAGGCATAACGATTGTGCATCGAGACTTGCATCCCGGCAATCTACTCTATTCGCATCGTGATTCACGCATTATTGATTGGCAAAGTTGGCGTATTGACACCGCAACTGATGACCTTGCGTATATGATGGCTTGCTTCTGGCCTCAGCATTTGCGCGAATTTCAAGAAAATAATATTTTGCGCCGCTATTATAATAGTCTGCTGCGCTTAGGTGTTGAAGGTTATAGCTGGGAAGATTTGCAATATGATTATGTGGCTTCGATTGCACACTGCATTGGTTTTTTGCTGGCGGCATGGTCACAAGATAAGCATGTGCGCGGCTATTGGCAACGCGCCGAATCTGCCCTAGATGCCTTCGACAAACTCAATGGCATGAGCATTTTTGACTAGCATGGTAGAATGTGATACTTTACTGTATTTGACGTTAATTATCGTATGAATTGGCTATTTCGACACCTACTTGGGCTATTTTGCCTCCAATTATTGCTGGCTTTGTTGATGATTCTCATCGGGCAATTTGCTTCCGATCGTAAACCATTGGGCATTGCGGTATCTTTCATGGTTTTGATGATAGCTTGGGCGAGAATTTCTCCGGCATCCTCATCTTCTGCGCCGCGAATATCTACACCGAAGAAACCCTTTATATGCTTCGTATCATTGCGATTCAAAATATTGGATGCTGATTGCCACCTATATAAGAGTACCGTTTTTGCTATCATAGGGCTATTCACAGTCAATAATCTATCAGGACAACTATATGACCATCACCATTGTTGGGCTGGGTCCCGGCTCAGTCGATGACCTCTCATTGAAAGCATGGCGCACCCTAGAAAATGCCGAAAAAGTTTATCTGCGTACCGAACGTCACCCTTGTGTGCCGCAATTGCCACAGAATACGACATACAAGAGTTTCGACGCGCTTTACGAAAGTATTGAAGCATTTGAGGATGTCTATGCCAAAATCACGGAAACACTGCTTAAAGCGGCAAAATCGGGCGCTGTGGTCTATGCTGTGCCGGGCGACCCCCTCGTTGGCGAATCGACAACAACGCGCATCCTCGCGGCAGCAAAAATAGAAAATATCACGGTTAATATTATCAATGGCATTAGCTTCATAGAACCAATGCTGGCTCATCTTGGCATAGATGCCCTCAATGGCTTGCAAATTCTCGATGGACTCGATATCGCCGCCATGCACCATCCACCGATTAATCCTGAATACCCGACTCTGATAGCACAAGTCTATAGCCGCACTGTCGCTAGTGATATCAAGCTCACATTGATGAATCAATACCCTGATGACTTTGAAGTGACACTCATTCATGGTGCAGGAACAGAGGGTCAAATTGTGGAGACGATTCCCCTTTACGAAATTGACCGTAGCGAGCAAATCAATCATCTAACCTCGCTTTATCTTCCAGCAGCCGGAGAATACACCAGCTTTGAATCATTCCAAGAAGTTATCGCTCATTTACGTGCGCCAGAAGGTTGCCCATGGGATAGAAAACAGACTCACAATTCATTGCGCCCGTATCTGATAGAAGAGGCTTATGAAGTTTTAGAGGCAATTGATAATGGTGATTGGGAGGCACTGGTCGGTGAACTCGGCGACTTGCTGCTGCAAATCGTTCTGCATACGCAAATCGCTACCGAATATGACGAATTCCATATGAAAGATGTACTGGAATATGTCAATCGCAAGATGATTCGTCGTCATCCGCATGTGTGGGGAACAGCCGATGTTAATGGCAATCCGGATACAGTCGTCGCTAATTGGGAAGAAATTAAGCAGCGAGAAAAATCTGACAATGGCGAAAAGACAGAATCGCTGTTAGATGGCATTCCCAAAGGCACGCCGTCACTGATGGTTGCTCTTAAATATCAGGCAAAAGCGGCAACAGTCGGTTTCGATTGGTCAGATGTGAGTGGGGTAGAAGATAAAGTGCGCGAAGAGTTAGCCGAAATCTTTGCTGAGACAGATTCTCATCTCAAGGCGCGTGAAATCACTGATTTGATGTTTGTGTTGGTCAATTGGTTGCGCTGGCTTGGTATCGACGACCCTGAAAGCCTAATGCGTGAACAAAATGCCAAATTTTATCGCCGTTTCCATTATATTGAATCACAGGCTACAAACCCCCTTACGGAAATGTCGCTTGATGAGATGGAGGCTCTCTGGCTAGAGGCTAAAAAGCTGGAAAGCAAACGTTCTGACTGACAATTTCTGGCTGGCTGCATTTCAATGTTTTGTCAAAATGGGTTTAGCACGCTAAACCCCCTAGACTTTGGCACATTAAAGTAGCCTACGGCGATATGTCGAGAGCTACTTTTCGTTATAAAGTGTTATAAAAAGACGAAGTGAGGGCTAAGAGCGTGCCGCGCCATAGATAGCATTGGACAAAGCCTGCAAAAGGTC
>JAUZRW010000167.1 GCA_030950085.1 Anaerolineae bacterium | reverse complement strand
TTTCGTACTCGTCTCGGTGCTGAAACTTTCTGTGATATTCGCAGTTATATCTCAACTGCCCGTAAACAGGGGCAAAATGTCATCCAAGTTATTTATGAGGCTCTGCTTGGACGACCCTTTATACCTACCTGAGCAGTTACTTGCCTTTTACGGAAAAACTTGCATCGGAAGTTTTAGAAGAAGAGGCGGAACGGGCTAAAGAACAATTGCCGTTTGATGTACCGCAAAAAACGCCAAAAGCAATCTTGCCATCGGACGATACAACACATGATACATCAGATAATGGTTGGCCCCGTCAGCTTGATTACGAGACCCGTCGTGAAAAACGCCCATTTCGGCAAGTTCATTTGCAGACAGATACCGAACAAACGCACGAGATTATGGATGTCGATACCTATTATCCGCCCGAAATAGAAACCGATTCGCAGTCAGAATAAGGAGCGCAATTTATTATGAGTATTGGGACTCTGATTACGATAAGTTGTATTTTAACGTCTGTAACTATGGTGATTTTTAGTGCTTTCCTCTTCATCGTGATACAATCTGGGAGTCGTGGTGTACGGGCGCTATTTAATCGCCTGCTTGGTAGGGGTGGTGATGATGACAACGATGATAAGAAGAAAAAAGAAGGCGATGAGGCAGCCCGTGTACGCCCAAGAATTTCTTCTGGGGATGCGTTGCGGCAACGCGCTCAACAATTGACGTTTGCACCACAAGCAGCCGCACAGGGATTTAATGCCCAAGGTGCGCCCCAGCAAGCGAGTTTTTCGCGCCGTGACCCACTCAGTGCGCCACCTCAAAATCAACAATTTGGTCAAGCGCAGCAAGCGAGTTTTTCGCGCCGCGACCCACTCGGTGCGCCACCTCAAAATCAACAATTTGGTCAACCCCAACAGGCTCAGTTTGGAAAAATCAGTCCGTCTATACCGTCGCTCTCATCAGCACGCCCCTTCCAAGGTGGACAGCAAGCACTAGGCGGACAAGCTCCGCAACCTTTAGGGGGACGACAGTCACAATATAGGCAGCAACCCTTAAGTGGACAACCTCAGCAACCCTTGGGCGGACAGTCACAATATAGGCAGCAACCCTTGGGCCGGCAAGCGCAGCAGCCCTTAGGTGGGCAACAACCCTTAGGCGGACAAGCACAAAATCCATTAGGGGCTTATTCGCCACCACTGCGAGGTGGAGTCGATTTTGACCAAAATACAGCACCGGGGCTTCGTCGGCAGCGTGATAGTCGTAAAGGTGATGACCGCGACACGATTTATGATGACAGTGATGGGGGCGGTGGCTTATTGGGAGAAATTGGCGATTTCTTGGGTTAGCACGCATCTTGTTTAAGGATTCTATCGAAAATTTGGGGTAAAAAAGGTCAGAATAAGATGCGAGTTGGCTTTCTTGCCGCAGAATGGCAGCACAACAACGGATGGGCGCATTACAGCACGAGTCTGATTCAGGCATTGCAGCGACAAGGCATCGAAACACAGATTATCACGCCACGCAACACGCCTTTAACGGAGTTGCAATCGCTCCATCCTCTATTGCCCACTGTGACACCGCCTGATAAGCATACATTGGCACAGATGGCAGTCCAATTCTCACGTATTCGCAGTTTACTGGCAGATTGTGATATCGTTCATTGCACCGTAGAAATCTATGCCCCATTAGCCGCCGCTATCGCCACAAAACGCCCTCTATTCACGACTATTCATGGGAGTTATGCCCACTTGCCGCGTATTCGTCGCTTTCCTATTAATCGCCTCTATCAATGGGCATTCCGACAAGCCACACTGCTTTGCGTCAGTCATTATACTGAAAAAGTTATCCAGAAGATTGTTCCCGATTCACGTACAATCGTCGTGAACAACGGCATTGATATTGAGCGTTTCGCCCATCTCCCCGTGCTAGAGAATCCGCCAACACGCCCGACAGTCATCACATCCGGCGGAGTCAAAGCGCGGAAAGGCACATTAGAATTGGTCAAAGCGATGGCGAAAGTGCGCGGGGTGCTTCCCGATGTGCAATGTATCGTCATGGGGTCAACCTCTGCCGAAGCGCACTATGTCGCAACCGTTCAGCAGACCATCGCCGAACTTGATTTAGGAGATTGTGTGCGGTTACTCGGCTTTGTCGATGAAAATACATTGTTGGCTTGGTATGGTGCGGCAGATGTTTTTGTCTTGCCGTCGATGAATAATACTTGGAAATTTGAGGGATTTGGGCTGGCAACATTGGAAGCAAGCGCGGCGGGGTTGCCTGTCATTGGCACGGCTGATTGCGGCGCGGAAGATGCCATCGACCACAACAGGACTGGATTATTGGTCAATCAGGCAAATATTGATGATGAGCTGCCACAGGCAATTATTCACTTGTTGACTGATACGGCAGATGCCAAAAAAATGGGACAAGCTGGAAAAGAAAAGGCGGCTAATCAAACATGGGATTTTGTCGCCGACCAAATGATTTCAGTGTACAAAACTCAAAATTAATTCTTCTTTATTCTGTGTCTTGAATGATGAATGTATCTTTTTCTTCGCTCCAAATTAACTTATCGCGGTTTTGGTTAAACCATTCTTGCAATTCTTCAGGATGATTTCTAATACCCAAATAATCCATACGTTTAGGCAGAGGTAATACAACCGCCAAAGCGAGACCGTCACGAAACACAGAGCCATTATGGCCGGTATAGCGTAGGTAAGGGATAATCTCATCTAAAATGTCCAGTTGACGATGGGCTAGCATTCCAATCCATGCATAAAAGAAGGCGTAAGATGCTAAGGTTCGTTTATGTTGAAGAATCTCTTCAGGCGAATAAAGGACAGTCCATTCATCTTCTTTATAACCAGCCTCTATCCATATCTGACGTACCTCATCAAACTTATCCGCTTTAAGCCTAGATAGTTGATCATCGTACAGTAATATTAGCAGCTTGTGATATTTGAGTGCTGCTCTTAAATGTCGCAGAATTTCAGGCACACTTCCTACAGCACGAAATCGTCTTACCATAGCTTGCCGCCAAAAAAGAGTTGTATGTTTCTTTGCACCTACCATTATTATCTGAAACCTTTCCAAATTATCTTCTTGGACGTTGTGGTGCTGTGAAGTATCTCGATAGGACTACTCTTATCAGTAAAATTGCCGTTGCTATCCCAATTGACTAAAATTTCTTTGATTTTATCTAAGAAGTTTCGTGTTCAGAATCAGGTTCCTGCTTGCTATCTTTTTTGGGGAATGTGACATGCACGTAAACATCCGCTAGAGCGAGTTTACAATCAATCGACGCAATGTCAAAAATTGCATCTAGCCCGACAGCATCCGAGAATAGCCATTTGCTATTTTTCTGTTTTGTATAACCTTCAATGTGCGGCTTCGTTTGAGAAATTAGAATATAGTCTTGCAAGGTCTCAATCTCACGATAATGCTGGAATTTTTCGCCTCTATCATAAGCCTCTGTGGATTTCGACAAGATTTCGATGATGACAATGGGATTGACAATCGTATCAAAAATGTTGCCAGCAAATTTAGGGTCGCCACATACGACGCTAATATCAGGATACGTAAAAAGCCCTGTTGCTGTCACTTTTATGCGCTGGTCACTAGGGTTGACTAAGCACGATTTACCTTGTAATTGAACATAGAGGGATGATGAAGTTGACATAGAAATCCGATTATGTTCCCAACTGGCACCCGCCATGGCAAATACTTCACCGTTGAGATATTCATGCCGAATCTCACTTTGGCTTTCTAAGTTAAGATACTCAGCTTCTGTCATGCGGAGTGGGTGTTCTTCCTGCGTAACAGCTACCATCATCATTTTCCTTCAATGTCATGCGTCATCATGCCAATTATAGCATCAATGACCTAGATTTATCGTTATTCTTAGCAAATTTATGTTTGCCCTATTTTCGGTTTTTATTCCACGAGTGGCAATTCTTTTTCGATGAAAAAAGCTGCGATACAGGCACTCATCCAAGACATCACGGCGGCAACCCACATCACAATGCGAAACATGCTCACAAAAGATAGATGAATGGCGTTACTGACGGCTGTTTGCTGTTCTTCGTTGAGGGTATCGGGGGTACTTGTGTTACCCAGATTTTGTGAACTGTCGATGATTTGTGATTGTGTTGCTTCGGGTAAACTTAAATCGACAATATTGCTAGAGAGAATACTGCTGAACAAGATGAGGGCTAATCCGCCTAAAATAGAGGTTGCCAAGACCTGTGATGAGCGTGACATCTCGTTATTGATGCCCGATGCAATACCGGCGCTGTGTTGTGGCACTGACCCCATCACAGAAGTTGATAAGGGTGTCAGCACAATACCCATGCCGATACCGAGTAATAATATGCCCGGAAAAAATGTCCACCAGAAAGCTGTTGGTCCCGTCGTAATACCCGGTATGCTCAATGCAACGAAGGCGATTCCGACGATAATAGGACCCACCGTCAGCGGAAGGCGGAATCCGTACTTATCAACAAAAGTTCCCATACGAGGCGACATCACAATGAGCAATAGCGTCATCGGCAACCAAGCAAACCCAGCAAAAGTCGCACTGTAACCTTGCACCTGTATCAGATTGAGTGGTACAAAAAACAAGCCACCGCCTAATGCCCCATAGAGCAAGAAGGTTAAAAAGTTCGCTCCTGTAAAAGTACGCGAATGAAACAAATCAAGTGGCATCAGAGGGTGTGAACTGCGTTTCTCCCATCTGATAAAAACAACCAGTAGAATCAGACCACCTAACAATGCCCCCATTAAGTCGAGGCGTGTAAACCCTGCCACACCTGCTTCACCAATACCAATTGCCCCATATGTGATACCTGCCATACCCAATATCACCAATAAAGCACCAGCATAATCCAATTCTCGCGGCGCTTCTTCGTCGTAACTTTCCGGCACATAACGCCAGAGCGCATAGATAGCAAGAATCGCTAAGGGAATATTGATATAAAAGATGACACGCCATAATCCTCGCTCTGCCAGAAAACCACCCAGTATGGGTCCGGCAACAGATAAGGTTGTTGTTGCCGCCGACCAGATGCCGATTGCTTTACCGCGTGTATGATTATCGAAGTAAGCGGAAATAATGGCTAGACTACCCGGTATCATCAAAGCACCGCCAATACCTTGGATTGACCTTGCGACAATGAGCATAGCTGTTGTCGGCGCAAGCCCACTGGCTGCTGATGCGCCTGTGAAAATGAGAATCCCGATGATGTAAATCTTTTTGCGCCCGAAGTGGTCGCTGAGTGACCCACCGACTAGCAATAATGCCGCTAAGAACAAAGCAAAAGAATTGATTATCCACAGTAAGTCGCCGCCACTAGACCCCAAATCTTCTTGAATCGCGGGCAGCGCGACACTCAAAGCTGAACCGCCCACAAAAGCCATGCTGGATGCGCTAATCGTGGCGAACAAAACCCAGCGCCCGACAGTATCAATTTGATTAGAGTCGTGCTTTGGCTTTTCCATAATTTCTCCCATGACATTAAAGTAACCGTCGCTATGTTCTTGCAAAAAGCCTAACGCAGAGAAACAGAGAATCAGAGGCGCAGAGAAAAATTTCGAATAGGATTCTTCGTGTTCTTTGTGTCTTCATGATTCATATTCATCATTAGATGCACCCAATAAGGTCATCATTACTTATCAGGGATAGTCTCACACAATTAACAAAACTCTATTGTATGATTAATGGGAGCTTGTGCTATCATTCACTATATGAGCCTTAATTACTGAGAAATGG
The DNA here is from genome assembly GCA_030950085.1 of Anaerolineae bacterium. Taxonomy (GTDB): domain Bacteria; phylum Chloroflexota; class Anaerolineae; order Aggregatilineales; family Phototrophicaceae; genus JAUZRW01. The sequence goes on along the minus strand of JAUZRW010000167.1, from coordinate 11,156 downwards.
TTTTATGACACAAATACTTTTGATTCGGCACGCCGTCAATGAATATGTCAAAACGGGAAAACTCGCTGGACGGATTGAAGGCGTGCATCTCAACGATGATGGTCAAGAACAGGCAGAAGCATTGGGCAAGCGATTAGCCGATGTCCCTCTGAGATATATTTATGTGAGCCGTATGGAACGCACTATGGAAACAGCACGAGCGATTCACCAACATCATGCCAATATCCCCCTAGAGCAACACGATGGCATTCTTGAGGTCGATTATGGGGATTGGCAAGATATGAAAATCAGCGAATTAACCAAGCGCAAAATGTGGTCAGTGATACAAGAGTATCCGACACGGGCGTACTTCCCGAACGGTGAAACGATGCGCTCTGTTCAAAATCGAGTTGTGGATACGATAGAGGCACTGGTCGAAAAACATGGCAACGAAATGATAGCCCTCGTCTTCCATGCGGATTTAATCAAAATGGCAGTGGCACATTATCTGGGTGTGCATCTGGATAATTTTCAACGCATTGTGATTTCTCCAGCTTCGATTAGCACACTCATACTCGGACACAGCCGCCCCTATGTCGCCAATGTGAACGACACCGCGCATTTGCAAGAAGTCGAACGCCGCAAACGCAAACAGGAAGAGATGAAAAATGCCAAGCACTGAGATTAACCTCAATCCAGTTGAATATATTACAGTGGGAACAATTGGACCCAAAGGACGGCGCGTTTTTCATCTACAAGCGGGCTTTGAAGGCAAACTCGTTTCTTTCACTATCGAAAAAGAGCAAGCCCGCGCCTTGAGTGAATCGATTAACGAATTTATTGAAGACCTTGACCAACGCCTTGATGTCCAAACTGAAGTGCAGATGTCGGCTTTGGATATGGATTTACGCGAACCGATTCAACCTCTTTTTCGGGTTGCACGTTTTTCATTGGGTTATGATGAAAATGAAAAAATGGTGATTGTGATTGCCCAAGAATTAGCCCTCAGTGATGAAGAAGAGGGTGGGGTTGTGCGGATGTGGTGTACGCGAGAACAAGTGTATGCGCTGAGTATACAGGCTATGGATATGGTCGAAGCAGGTCGCCCAGAACCACAACAAAATGGTCGGATTTTGTATTATTGGACGTAGTATCTATAATAAATGAGATGCTTCACTGCTTGTTGATTGGAAGATAATGTCCCATGAGTAAACCCAAAATCCATACTGCAAAAGGACTAGAAGAGCCGATTTGCGTGGATTACGACGAAGCCTACACAGCCCTCAAAGATGGCGATGTTCTGGATGAACATGGTCTGATGAGTTGGGGGTCAAATTATACGTTTCTAGTGACAGTGAAACATAATGACAAGTCGTTTCTGGCGGCTTACAAGCCACGTATGGGAGAACGTCCACTATGGGATTTCCCTGATGGGACATTATGCCAGCGTGAAACGGCGGCTTTTGTCTTGTCGGAGATGCTCGCTTGGTATATCGTGCCACCAACTATTTTGCGCCAAGCCTCACGCGGGATTGGCTCTGTACAAATTTTCATTGACCATGACCCCAATCGCCATTATTTCACATTGGATGAAAGCCACATTCCCCAACTGCAACGGATAGCAGCGTTTGATGCCCTTGCCAATAACGCAGACCGCAAAGGGGGGCATTGTTTGTTGGATGCCGATGACCGTATTTGGAGTATTGACCATGGCTTGACATTTCATCCATCTTCTAAGTTACGGACGGTTATCTGGGATTTTGCAGGGCAGCGCATCCCTGCTGATATTCTCACCGATATGAAAAATCTCTGCACTGTCTTAGAGGACAATAGTAATCCTCTAAGAAATCAATTGTTTGACTTGTTGCGTCAGAATGAGTTTGTAGCGATGCAGTTACGCCTCGATAAACTTGTCAATATGGGCAAATATCCCCTGCCGGGTCCGGGTCCAAACCGCCCATGGCCGGCTGTTTAGTGCGACTGTATCTACAAATCGCCACTATTGGCGGCGCAACGAAATGGTGTGCAGTATAAGTCACGGTCTGCACAGGTCAATGCTCTGACAACCCGTCTTTCGCGTGTCCACCGAATCAAATCTTCTATTGGTGAAAAAATTTCCCAGCGTTCTGCAAATCCCTTACCAGACATACCAATAGCCATCAATCCATTCGGTTCAAAAGCAACGGCTGATACCCAAGCCCCTTGGTCAAATGTTCGTAAAATTTCGCCCGTTTGTATATCCCACAAGATAATAGTGGCATCGGCTGATGATGATAGTGCCGTGCGACCATCTGGCGCGAATGATACAACCTCAACAAGGCGACTATGCCCGACAAATGTTCTTTGTATGTCAGCACTTTGAGCATCCCACAAAATGAGACGACTATCGGTAGAGGCTGTTAAAATAGATTGTCCATCTGGCGAAAACTTAATATCCATAATGGTGCCACGATGCCCCATATAGGTGTGCAAGATATCACCACTGTCAATATCCCACATCAGCATCACACCCCCTGCTGCACCCGACAATGCAGCTTCCCCATCGGGTGAAAAAGTGACACTAGATACCTCGACATCATGCTGGTCAAATGTCTGGAGCAGTGACCCGTCGCTCAAATCCCATACTTTGGCTGTCCCATCAATAGAGGCTGTAATCGCCAAGCGACTATCTGGGCTGTATTCCAAATCTTCAATTCGTGCATCATGTGCCTCAATTCGTTGGAGCATATTACCTGTTTCAACATCCCATTGAATCAGATTGCCGTCCCAATCACCAGAAATCACGGTTCTATCATCGGGTGCATAGGCGACACCTGTAACCCATGCGTCATGTCTTTCTAAAGTACGAAGAATATTTTGACTTTCTACATCCCACAAGATGACGGTTTCGTCCCATGAACTGGTGGCAAGTGTTTGTCCATCACTGGATAAAGCCAGTCCTGACCCGATAAAGTCATGCCCGTTATACGTATTTTGCTGTTCGACCAATTCCGTATCCCAGCGAATCAGCGTACCATCTTCTGAGGCTGATATCGCTGTGCGGTTATCTTTTGCGAATACGGCACTTGTCGCTGCCAGAACATGCCCGTCAAAGCTAAAGCGACTGATACCTAATTCCATATCCCACAGATTGATAACACCATCTTCGGATGTTGATAAGGCAAATTGACCATCTGCCGAATAGGAAACACTCCAAATCGTCGTATCGTGTGCGAGGCGGCGCTCAATCATTTCGCCACTTTCCAAATCCCAGCGAATCGTGTGTCCACGCCAATTGCCAGAAAATAAGACCGGCTTATCCGGGGCATACGCGATAGTTGTCACGGCTGTCTCGCTATCTTCAAGGGTCATCACGATTTCGCCACTTGTCACATCCCAGATATTAATATTCCCATCTTCTGATGCTGTAGCGATACTTGTGCCATCCGGCGCGTAAGCCACATCCCATATCCAACCCTCATGCCCGACAAGGCGCTGAACAATATCCCCACTTTCGATATCCCAGATAATCGCCGTCATATCAACAGAACCAGAAACAACTTGTAAGCCATTCGGCGCGAGAACAACACTCGTCACACTTGCTTCATGCCCTTCATAGGTACGCAACACAGCCCCCGTCTCGACATCCCATAATTTTAATGTGCCATCATTGGACGCAGTGATGACCCGTTCCCCATTCGGTAGCCATACGACACCACGTACCCACTGCTCATGCCCTTCATACGTTCGCAATACCTCGCCAGTAGCTACATCCCACAATTTCATCGTACTATCTTGCGAAACAGACATGACTTGGCTTTCATCGGGTGAGTAGGCGACCTGCGTGACACCGCCTTGATGCCCTTCATAAAGACGAATCGCGCCATTGGTTTGCAAAAAATCTGTGACGACTGAGCGTACAATCAGCGACGGATTCTCGATTTCTTCTAGCAAGGCAAGGGCAAGCCCATAGGCTAAGGCTGGGTCACTGAGGGCAATGCGTGGCAAGCGACTAGCAAGTACACGGGCATCCGCTTCATTCGCTCGCTGGATGGCTATTTCTTCAGCATCTTGCGCCCGTTCTTGGTTCGCAACAGCCGTTCCTTCTGCATCTTGCGCTCGTTCTCCATTGGCAATCGCCGTCTCTTCTGCTGTCCGTGCAGTACGGAAGCCGACAAAAGATAATGCCGATAGAATAACGCCCATCACGGCAATCGCTACCACAGCAGCAATCAATAAGCGTAAACGATTAATAGATTTTTCTCTTAATTCAATTTCTCGTGCTTGTTGGGCTTTGGCACGGGCTATTTCTTCATTCTGTTTTTGTAAACTAGCATCAAGAAATGCTTGTTCATCGGGCGTGATGGCGATATCACTACCGTGAACCCACTCTGCGAATTGCTCTAAACGTCCGCCACTGAGCAAAAAACTTTCGTCTTGATTGTGTTTATCCCACTCTGTCAAGTCAGCGTTCAGTAAACGATGCAGACGAATATCGTTGCGGCTGCTATCTAACCAGATTTGCAAGCGTCTCCATTCTCGAATCAGAGCTTCATGGGCGACTTCAACCATCGGCTCACGGTGAGTTCCCGCAATATCAAAGGTCAGCAAGCGTGCATCACCGAATTGTGTCAAAACATCTTCTAGTGCGTCACGGGGGAAAATCGTATCATACAGTTCTGCGCGGCGAGTACGACGACGGGTATCATCGCTGCCTTCGCCGGGGGTGACTAAATGCAAAAATACTTGCCGTGTGATATCTTGTTTTGCCTCATCTAATGCTGCAAAAGTTGTTTCGGCACGTTTAGCGATTGTCCCCAAAATACCGCCACTTTCGATATAGGCTTGGTGGGTGAGCATATTGCCATTGCGTCGCTCAAACAATTCTGTCAGCGTATATTGTAGGAGCGGCAATGCACCGGGTTCTTGGCGTACATCGGCAACCATCGCTGCCAATAAGGGCATTTCAACACCTAAGCCGACACGCTGCGCTGGGGCAACAATTGCCCGTTCGATTTCTTCCGCATTAAGGGGCAGAACAAGCTGTGTATGCTGCTCAATGAGTGAACCAAAACCTTCATAGAGCAGGGGACGGTCATAAAAATCGGCACGCATGGTCAAGATGATACGTAGCGGACTATCTTTTTCTATTGCGGCATGATACAGCAAATTTAGAAAGTGTTCGCGCTGTGATTCATCTTCAAGTTGGAGGAAAATTTCTTCAAATTGGTCAATGACCAGCAGCAAACTCCCTTTTGTATTTTGGAGAATTGTATTCACTGCCCATATCAGACCCCGTTCACTGGATTGTAGTTGCTCTTGTAAGTTAGGCAATGAAACAGGAGAAACTTTTATCAGTGCATTTTCTAAGGCTTGTAACGGATTGACACCCGGCATGAAATTTGCGACAAAGCAAACCTCGCCACTGGCAAGTGTTCCCATCCGTATGCGTGGAATAAGACCGGCACGAACAACACTGGACTTACCACTCCCACTAGGTCCTACGACAGCAACAAAATGTTGTTCCTGAAGGCGTTCGCGCAAGGCGTTAATCAGAGCCTCACGTCCAAAGAAATCAGCCGCATCAGCTTCTTGGAAGGCGCGTAACCCTTTATAGGGATTGCTAATGTTGCTCGCAATAACGGAAATAATACCGCTATGAGCGGCTTTCCCTGTCACCAAAGTCTGAATATCGCGCAAAAGTTCGCCAACATCTGGATAGCGATGAGCGGCATTTTTAGCGGCAGCACGCTGGACGATAACATCAAAACCTGTCGCTGCTGATGGGTTAATCGTTTGGACTTCGGGCGGCATGTCATAAGTATGATGATAAATCATGGCAATCGTATCACTATTAGGGAAAGGATGTTTCCCCGTCACGATTTCAAACAACATAATACCGAGACTATAAACATCCATCGCAATAGCCGGTTTTTCGCCAAGTAACTGTTCTGGTGAGACATAGGCTAGTGTCCCAGAAAAATTTTGGTGCGTGGAGGGTTGTCCGGCTGCTTTGGCAATGCCAAAGTCGGTCAGATAGGCGTTGCCATCTTCATCCAGCAAAATGTTATCCGGCTTAATATCTCGATGGACAACTTCGTGACGATGTGCGACATTTAAGCTCGCTATAACGTGTTCCATCACCTGTAAAATTTTTCTCGGTTCAAGCCCTTGTTGTTGCTGTAGCACATGGCGCAAACTCCCCCCCCGTAAATAGCGCATCACGAGATAAGCGCCATCTGGGTCACGCCAAAAATCATACAATGGGACAATGTGCGGATGTTCTAGCCGTGCAATCAGTTGAGCCTCTGCTTCAAAATTCTGAATGAATTTCGGCTTATTGGCGTATTCTGGCAAAATAAATTTAACAGCAACTTCACGTTCAACAACGGGTTGGTAAGCGCGATAAACAATGCCAAAGCCCCCTTCGCCCAATTTCTCTTGTAGCTCATAACCTCGAATAGTTTGATTATTCAATTTAGCCACATTCAAAAATATTCAAAAATAATGTAAGACAATAATAACAACATGACAGTCAAATCGCAACAATATACGGCGAGAGCTGCATTTCATCCGAATTTGCTGTTTTTTTCATGAAATAAACCAACATCTACCAAGAAACTTTTTCCACAATTCCCAACCTGCGTTACAATATGGGTCAGGCAACTTATACAGGCAACAACAAAGGGGACGGTTCGGTGTCCGACAACAAAGCGCAAAAGCTATTACAGGGTGGCATCAAAGCGGCACGTAGTGGGCAAAAAGACCTCGCACGTAAGGCATTTACACAGGTACTCAAACTTGAGCCAAATAATGAAGCGGCTTGGTTAGGGATGGCGACTGTTTCCGATGATGCCAAAGACAAATTAAAAATTCTTAAGCACATTCTTGATATTAATCCCGATAATATACAAGCGAGAGAGGCACTACGCCGTTTAGGGATAGAACCAGACCGCTTGCTAGGTGAATCAGTCAAACAGAAGCCTGAACCAGCAGTAGAAGAAGCAATTCCAGAACCGCCTCTCATGGGGGATGACGACGATATTCCCATGCCGCCTCTCATGGGGGATGACGACGATATTCCACTGCCACCTCTCATAGGGGATGGCGATATTCCACTGCCACCTCTCACGGATGAAGATGTGCCTGTTTCTAGTGATTTAACAGCACCACAGCAATTAGCCTCACAAGAAGTTGCTGCTGTGGAGGCAGAAACGGAAGCACCTGACGATGATTTGCCAGAAATACAGAGTGAACTTAAAGCATTATCAGAAGAGGCTTTCGCCCAATTACCGCCCCCACCCCCGCAAGGAGAATTTGGATTACCTGTACCGCCGCGTGATATGCTTGAACGCTTGTCGCAACAAGTCTTACAAGATGTACAAGCCTATCTGGAAGAATCACTCGATGAGTACGCAGATGTCATCTGGGAGAAAAAAGAGAAGGGACGGGCTGGTGAAAACGACTATACAGTCTTTGTGCTGCAAACTTTGGCGGCTGTCTTCGTATTCTTGTTGGTTGCCAGTGGTCTAGCGGGCTTTGCTATTTCTCGTAGTGTCACAGCACAACGCTTCATCTTTGGACCCTCAGATACCCCAACGCCAACCGCAACCTTCACACCGACCCATACCCCGGGCCCCACCAATACACCCTCACAAACACCGTCTATTCAACCCAGTGCATCGCCAGAATTGGATATATCAGTGACGCCGGGTAATCCCGATCAATACTTCCCACCGGATGCCACTCAAATTTACTTTGTATCGGCTAATAACGTTGGCGTGGCGACAGCGATTGCCTTCTCTAATCGTGGGAAATCCGATGATGTTTTGCAGACTCTGTTGGATGAACAAGAGGCAGTTGCATCATTTGAATTTACACCCACTTACTATCTCGTCATTTACTATCTGGAACAAGGTGATGTTGAAACTGCCCAAGAACTGGTGGATGATTGGCTTGCCGAAAATCAGGCGGAAGATGCGGAAGAGTTCGCTGCCATACCCTACTTGCCTTATGTCGATGCGGCTCTTGCGCGAATAGATATTTATCAAGCACAACAAGCTGTTGCCGAAGGTCGTGATGCCGATGATTTGTTGACTAATGCAGAAGAACGCTTAACGGATATTCTCAACGAAGAAGAAGATGGGACAGGCGATATTGATTTTGTGGATGCCTACCTCTTGATGGCAGAACGTTTCCGCGTTGTGGGGCAATATGATGAGGCACTTGATGCGCTAACAGATGCCATTCAGAATAGGGGATTTTATGGGAATACAGAAATCCGTTTCGCACGGGCAAGCATCTTCCGCGAACAAGAACGCTATCCAGAGGCTTTGCAAGAACTTTATAATATTCTGGTACTGAATCCCTTCCTTGAAACAGGTCTGATTGAGCAAATTGAAGTGGCACTAGAAAGTGGGCAAGTCGGTTTAGGTGTCCTCTATAGTCAACAATATTTGCTCTATTATCCCGGCAGTGTGCGTGGCTATTATTTGCTGGGTCAGGCATATGAAGCGGAGAATAAGAATGACTTGGCAATCAACGCCTATTCACGGGCATTACTCGGTTCAGAAGATGACCCCTTCTATTTGACAGTCCTGCAAGCCCGTACTGATTTGTATCTTGAACAGGGTGATTTTAATCTGGTGCTATCTGATTTATCGACGGCACTCGATTTGAGTGATGCGCCTCATATTCGCTTGCAGCGTATGAATGTCGCTTTTGTGGTGGGCGACTTTGAAACGGTGTTGTCAGATGCCGAAACCTTGCTCGAAAGCGGCGGTGTGAGCGATGCCCCTATCTTCTTATTACAAGGGCGTATTCTCGTTGAGCGTGGCGAATACCAAGAGGGCTTAGATACTTTGCAATTGGCGACTCAGCGTGGTTTGGCGCTTGAAGACCGTCCCTTAGCGAATGAATATCTCGCACGGGCGAATCTCGGTTTGGATAACCTCAATGACGCTTTAACCGCTATCAATGAGGCGCTTGAAGCCCAAGAAACCGCAACACGGCGTTTTATTCGGGCGCAAATCAATCAAGAGCAACGTGATTTGTCGTCAGCACTCAATGATTACGAATTTGTCTTAACATGGGGGCAGGTCTATTCTTATCCCTTTATCGAAGAGGCACAAGCAGGCTATGACGAAATTTTGCTGCGATTAGGCAGACGCTAGATTCTTGTTTAACAAAGTTACTATATTGAACCTGTAAACACTCGCTCACATTGCAATTTTGCGTGAGGCGAGGTGAAACCCCGAAAGGGGCTTATGAACGATAAAAAACACAAAACGGCGTGGATTGATACGATTCCTGAAGATGAAGCGACAGGGGCAACTGCCCGTGCCTATCAACGCAGTGGCGACCAACGAACAGGCAAGGTTGACCACATCATGAAGATTCATAGTCTGCACCCTAAATCGCTGCTAGACCATTTGCATTTGTACAAAACACTGATGCACGGCGAAGGCACTTTGTCATTGGCACAGCGCGAAATGATAGGCGTTGTCGTTTCGGCGATTAATCGCTGCGACTATTGACTGCGCCATCATGCACGCAATCTCCGTCAGTTGACGGGTGACACAGAACAAAGCGCACAACTAGAATCTGATTACACACAAGCCAAATTGACTGTAACAGATAGGGCGATGCTCGATTATGCCGCGAAATTGACTCGCAGCCCTTGGGAGATGGTTGAAGCTGATGTTGAGGCATTACGTGCTGTCGGCTTTGATGACCGTGCGATTCTCGATATCGCCCAAATTACCGCCTATTATGCCTATGTCAATCGCATTGCCGATGGCTTAGGTGTCTCTCTCGAATCTTATTGGGCAGAAGGCAAAGATGACTACGATTAACCAATCAATCTTTTCTCTGTGAATAGCACGGCGCGATATCAGTGCCTCTGTCTCCTACCGATAAGATAATTGCTACATTCTGGAAAGTACCATTATTCACACCATAGCCGAAATTTGTCACAGAAACCCTTGGTAAAATCGGGCTTATTATCGACTGCACATCATCTATGGTGATAGTACGCTCTGTACTACTGATAACAATCAGAACAAGTTCACTCGGATAGCCGAGTCCGATATCATCAATCGTTTGCCCACTTTGCATATTTGTACAACGATTATCTGCATTATTTAGTTCAAGTGATGAGATTCCCCCTAAGTAGTCAGCATGGACTTGGGCGAAATTCATTAATGTATTATCGACAGAAAAACCTTGTCCTAGTAACCAAGTTTCGATAGCATCCTCTAAACTATTTGAAGGTGTTCTCTGCGGTGTATCAGTGATTATAGTAGGCGATGGCGTTTGGAATATTATGGGTGTCGCCGACGGTGGTGTCTCAGTAATTATGATAGGCGGTGGCGTTTGGGGTATTGTAGCTGTTGGGGTGGTTATTGGAAATATAAATCCAAAACCAAGCATCAAATCCAAAAAAGCAATAATAATACTTATTACAGCTAAAGTGAGACCGGCAATAGTAGCCCTTCGCATAAACGGACTATCGGCACTATCAGCATCATTTTTAGATATTGTTGATGTATTTTCTGCTTTACTCTCACGGTTATCCATAGGGTCGTTATCTGACTGTGATGATTTTTCCGAAAGATGCTTGTGCAAACTTTTCTTCAAGTTTGCAGGAATATGTGTATAAGTTTCAGGGGGCATTTCGATATAGTTAATATTGCTAGTTTGAGAGAATCCTTCGCCCTTATGCAAGATGGGAATGATGGGTTTTCCGATAGTCTCAGCCAGCAGAAATTCCCGTTTAACCCACCGTGATTCCTCTGAATCAGGAGTCATCACAACGAGATATATGCGGGCAGTCCGGATGCCCTCTTCGATTGATTGCCACCAATCATCCCCACCCGTAATTTCTGTTTGGTCAAGCCATACGGAATACCCCTCGCCTTCAATCAATCTTTTTAATTGAAGAATGAAGGGTTTATCTGCTCTGGAATAGCTTAGAAATATATCACTCATTGTTGGGTATTGTGCATTCTTTTACAATATCTTGGTTTCGGAATGATTGGCAAGTGGCAATCAGGCGATCATTATTAGGACTTTCGCTTGAAGCGAAGAGATAGTATATCATTGAGAGCATGATAAGGAAAAAAGAGTACATCGAATATTTAATCAGTACGCCAGTGAACTATACCTGTAGCAATCTTGCCAAACATTTGGAGGATGTC
>JAUZRW010000166.1 GCA_030950085.1 Anaerolineae bacterium | reverse complement strand
ACGCCATTATCGACAGCAAAGGGCGGAAAACTGGCATCGACTCCAACGACTATCTCACCACGCGGAAAAGCCTCTTCTCTGGTGGGTGGGCGCGATTCTAGCCAGCTATAAATCGCCAATCCAGCAAGCCCACTATGGATGAGTATCCAAATCAATAACATTAAGGCGCGGTAGGAGGGTCTAACCATAGATTACCTGTCCTTTCCTCGCCTCTGGCATACGCTTGAATCGCATAATAAAGCGGCAGCAGTTGAAAATCTGTCGTGACCATCGTGAAATTATCAGGGTAACTGAATGTCGGAATCGGGTAGCGAAATGCCCAAATACACATCTCATCAACCCAATCCCAATTTTCTTCTGCCCAAATGAAACCATTTACTGTATAACTGACTCGTTGTGATGGACGCACTGCTTTTGTCCAGCGCGGATGGTCATTCCAACCTGTTTCGGTGATGAAAACAGGCGTATCAGCATCATCGTATTGCAGCATGATATCGCGTAATAATTCTGCCCTGCGGAAATTGAGAACATCAGGTGCTGGGTCATCTTCGGGCGGCAGTGTAAAGCCGTAAGTGTGAATCGCTAGTGCATCAAAATAATTCGCCGCCCCTGCTTGATACATACGCTGTAAATAGAGAATATCGCTCAAGCCATTCGGACTGCCTTCGGGTTCGAGTGTGGGTGCTAATGCCCCTGCCAGAATAGTGATGTTCGGATTCGCAGCTTTCACAGGCTCATAGACTGTTTGCAGCAAACGCACATAATCTTCGGGACTCACTTGGCGATAGCCCCATTCAAAAGCGAGATTCGGCTCATTCCAGATGATAATGTGGTCTACTGTTCCAGCATAGCGTTCGGCAAAGGTAGCGACAAAGTTAGCAAAATCATCAAATGACTCATTGGGCAAATAATTCATCGTCGTCACATCATCTTCAAAATCAAGACGCGCCCAACGCGGCACAAAACCGACTCGTGCAATCACGCGCAATCCTTGATTTTCAGCCTGACGAATGATGCGGTCTGCCTGTGACCAATTGTAATTACCGTGTGAATTCTCAAAGTATGCCCATGGGAAAAATTCAACTATGGTATCCGCGCCCATTTCGCGCACTAATTCCAGTGAACGCTGCATGACCCACTCTTCGACTTCATCTATGAGGCGCGTATGAACACACACATGGTCTTTTTCAGCAATGACCGTCCGTGGCTCGCCGAGTAAGGCACGCGGACTCGGTGGCGCAAGCGAAGAGACAATCGCCCACAGAATCGCAAAACGCAGACCCCATAACCAATAGCGGCGTGTAAATCTCCAGATTAAATTGAGATAAGCGACCCATTTCACAGAAAATACCTATCGCAGGGACATAAGAGATATAGGACACATTATCTATCCTACAAAAACATTGCTGATTCATATCAACAATTGCGAGGGTATACAATCCTCTAACTGAAATTCAAGAGAAAATGAAGTCTTATCATCTTTCCTTCTCTGAAAATCCCCCAATTCCTGGGGGGTTATGGCAGTCAATACAAACGTAGAATTAATATAGATAGTTATGGAGTCCCCTTATGGTAGCCAACAACAATGCCGTATTTTCGCGTCCAGAACTCCTATGTTTTAGTCTGTTTCTAATCATAGGCGTTATCCTTGTGCTAGTCGTTCGCCATCCAAAACAGACGATAGCCGCGCTCATTACGATTCCGATTGCGGGGCTTTGCGGTGGCATTGCTTATCTCGTTGCTCGTTTGATGTATACACCACAAGCCGGCACTCTATACGGACTCGCCTCATTTGCTTTAACAGGATTAGTCGTGATTTCTGCCTTGCGCTGGATAACAAGCATGAATTCGTACTAAATAATATAGGGCGTGATGTTTGCGCCCCTTCACACAGTTATCGCCCCTCGTTATAATCGCTAGTATGACTCATATTGGAATTGACGCACGCCTAACATATTATCGAGATGGGGGCATTAGCACCTATATTCGGCGCTTGATTCAAGCACTTGAAGCGCAAGAAACAGATGCAAAGTTCACCATTTTTCACAGTCGCAAAGATAGTCAACGAATTAGCAATCGCTTTGACGATGCAAAACTATGGACACCAGCCCATCATCGCATCGAACGACTAGGGTTATCACTTGAATTAGCATGGCGCGGTTTAGATGTCTTTCATAGTCCTGATTTTATTCCGCCATATCGCGGCGCAAAAAAGCATGTCATTACTGTTCATGATTTGACATTCTTGCATTATCCAAGCTATCTCACAAGCGATAGTCGGCGCTATTATAATGAGCAGATTGCGGCTGCTTGTCATCATGCTGATACCATTTTAGCTGTGAGTGAAGCCAGTAAAAATGATTTAATCCAACTGCTCAATGTGCCAGCGCATAAAATCACCGTTCAACCACACGGCGCAGGTGAACAATATCGTCCCATGACTCATGATGAAACTGAGCCAATCCGCGTAGCACTCGATATTCCGCGTGACTGCATTTTACATGTTGGTACATGGGAGCCACGCAAAAATATCATTGGTTTGCTGAAAGCCTATCAACTGTTACTTGATACCATGCCCGATGCGCCGCCTGTTTTGTTGGTGGGTCGTCGCGGCTGGTTATTCGAGGAAGCGCGTGCTGAAATTGAGACTCTCGGAATCAATGACCATATCATCTGGCGCGATAGTGTCACGGATGAACAATTGCCTGCGGTTTATAACTTGGCATCGGTGCTGGTATCACCATCATTTTATGAAGGTTTTGGGATGCCTGCCCTAGAAGCGATGGCATGTGGAACAGCACCTATTGTCAGCAATCGCTCGTCATTGCCAGAAGTCGTTGGCGATGTCGGCTTATTGGTTAATCCTGATGAGCCGGAAACTATCGCTCAAGCCTTGCAAAAAGCACTCACGGAGAGTCAATGGCGCGAGGAGCAATCGAAAGCAGCATTAGAGCGTGCGGCACTATTCACATGGGAACGTTCGGCACAAATCGCCCTACAAACCTACACATCTGCCCTGTAAAGCCCTATAATCACAATCATCAATCTTGTAAATGAGGTTTCAACTTTGCGGATTTTGATTCTCACAGCGAGTCTGCCCTATCCACTGGCATCGGGTGGCGCGATACGAACCTATGGCATTCTCAAGGGGCTGCATGAGGCAGGTCATGATATTACGCTGCTAAGTTTTAGTGAGATTGATGCCTGTGATACCCCCCTAGCCGCTATTTGCCAGTATATTGAAGTTATTCCGCCACCGAATCGCAGCAAAATTGACCGTCTGAAAACACTGTTTCTGAGCAATCAAGCAGATATTGAAACGCGCTTTTATAGCGACATTTTCAAAGAAAAATTGATTCACCTGATACAGCAAAACGACTATGATTTAATCCAATTTGAAGCCATTGAAATTGCTTGCTATTTACCCATCGTGAAACAACTTGCTACAAATGCAAAATTATGTTTTGATACCTTCAATGCCGAAGCAGATTTACAGCGAGTGATTTTCGAGATTGATAAGCAAGATATGAAACGTTTGCCAATAGCCGCCTACTCCTATATTCAGAGTCGGCGAATCGCAAAATACGAAGGCGATTTGTGCCGTATGGCAGATTTAGTCATCGCTGTATCACAAGAAGACCATATGCTGCTAAGTCAGTATCGCAATGATGACCGAACCACTATTGTTCCGAGTGGTATTTTTGTTGCTGATTATGCGGCATCCGATGAGACAGTTGAAGTCGGTGAAAATGCGATTGTCTTCACAGGCAAAATGGATTATCGCCCCAATGTTGATGCCATGTTGTGGTTTGCGGATAGTATCTTGCCCAAAATCCCCGATGCACACTTAACCATTGTTGGGCAGAAACCCCACCCTCGTATTCAGCATTTGCCCGAACACGATAATATCACGCTCACGGGTTGGGTCGATAGTGTACAACCTTATCTTGATGCGGCGACAGTCTATATAGCACCCTTACGCATGGGAAGCGGCACACGTCTGAAAATCCTTGAAGCGATGGCTTCGGGCTGTGCGATTGTAGCAACATCCATTGCAGCCGCCGGCTTATCTGATGATATGAAATCCGCCCTCGTGATTGCTGATGATGAGATATCATTTGCAAAAACGGTATCTGATTTACTGAAAAATCCAGCAAAATGCGCTGAAATGGGCGCGTGTGCCAAACAAATGGTCAGAGCATCTTATGATTGGTCAGTGTTGATTCCGCGCCTATTGAACGCTTATCAGGAGGTCGGCATTGGATAGAGAAACCCTCGTCACTCGTAACCAACAACTTGCCCAAGCCTTTCATCAAACGCCGATGCAACACCGTTTGCGGCGCTATTTCATTGAGGCAGTCGCTCGTTTTCCTTTTTCGCCACTCACAAAAGGCTGGAATCGAGTCTTGTTCATCAAGCCTGACCATATCGGCGATATGTTATTGGCAATTCCCGCGATGCGTGCGCTGAAAGAAGCCAGTCCATACACCGAAATTCATGTATTAGCAGGGTATTGGGCAGGGTCAATCCTTGCCAATGTTCCCGAAGTTGACCTCGTATTGACAATAGATTTTCCCGGTTTTCTGCGCGATGACAAAAAAAGTAATTATCTTGCGCCCTATCTCCACTTACTCAAAGTAGCACGACAATTACGGCAAATTGGTTATGGACATGCGATTGTTCTACGTCCTGACCATTGGTGGGGTGCGATGTTAGCGCATGTGGCTGGAATCAGTGAGCGTATCGGTTATGCCATAGATAGCGTTGAACCCTTTTTGACCCATGCTATCCCACACAAGCATGAACACGCTATTCGTCAGAATTTACGCCTTGTTGAAGGTTGGACAGGGCATATTGCAAATGAAGATATCCCCTATTATCTGGAGGTCTACGACAAAGAGCGCAATGAAATTAGTGGCACACTAAAACAATGTGGTATTGATGAGGAACAACCTTATTTCTGTATTCATCCCGGTAGTGGCACATGGGTTAAACAGTGGAATTATGACAGTTGGGCAAAAGTTGCCGATATCTTATGTGAACAACTGGATGCAGCAGTGGTTTTTACAGGTAGCAATAGCGAACGCGCTATGGTGGACAATATTCAGAATCGGATGCAGAGCAAGTCTTGCACAACAGCCGGAGAACTGAGTCTGCATCAGCTAGGCGCATTATACGAACGGGCGCTGGTTGTCTTAGGACCCGATAGTGGACCCATGCACCTTGCCGCCGCTATTGGCACACCCACAGTTGCCCTCTTTGGCGCGGCTGACCCCCTAGAATTTGCGCCATGGGGTTCACGCGATAAACATATCGTGCTGACTTCTCCGATTGGATGCCGTCCTTGTCGCGTACTAGATTGGGGTGATGACCATCCAAAATATCATCCGTGCGTCAATGACATCACGATTGGTCGTGTATTGGAAGCTGCCCGTAGTGTCGTTCAAAGTAATCGTTAAGCAAGTCGATAGATATCAATACGAAAATCAGCCGTCACCTGTAGTTCTTCTAATTTGCTAACTTGATTTTGCTGGACGGAGGTAGCGTGCCAGTAATAAGGAGTCATTTGCAGCAAGGCTTGAATATGTTCAATATTGGCAATCTGCAAAGTGTAAGTCACTGCCTCACTATGGATGCCTCGTAGCCTATCACTCATATCAGATAACAAAGCTGAAATATCATGTGTTTGTGGTGTGTCGTATAGCAACTGTTTTAACTCAAAAAGATGATTTGAATTAGGACGCACTTTGACCAGTAAACCATCTTTTTTGATAACTCGTACTGCCTCAGCAATATCTAGCGGGGCAAAAATACTCAGCATGATATCTACTGAATTATCCAAAATGGGCAAGTTCATCGCACTGCCAACAGCAAATTCTACGTTTCGATAGCCTTTCGCCGCATAACGAATAGCTATTTTAGAAATATCAATGCCGTAACGCTGTGAGCATTCTACTTGCCCAATGTAGTAGCCCTCGCCGCAACCCACATCTAATATAGCTCCATCGTTGCTAAAATCAGGCAATAGCTGCGATATAGCCGCAATGAGTGGTTGATAATAGCCTCCATTCAGAAACAAACGCCGTGCCTGAATCATCGTTTTGCTATCGCCGGGGTCAGATGATTTTTTCTGGTTCGCCAGCAATAAATTGACATAGCCTTCTTTTGCCCTATCAAAATGATGACCGTTTACACAGGCGAAATGTCTCGCATCGCGCAGCAGCAGGGCTTCGTGACAGACAGGACAAGCGAATATCATAATGTGATACCCCTTAGCACAGCATTAATCCGGTATCACAATTTTATCCAGCCCTTCTTCGGGTTCAGGATATTTCATATTCAGCGATTCGAGTGTGTCAACAATCGTTTTCGTGATAATGTAATTGCGATACCATTTGCGGTTAGCAGGGACAATATGCCATGGGGCATAGTCTGTGTTGCAGTAGCTAATCGCATCTTCGTAGGCACGCATATAGTCATCCCATTTTTCGCGGACAGGTAAATCGCCTAATGAGAATTTCCAGTTCTTTTCGGGGATATCGAGCCGTTCTTGAAAACGCTCTTTTTGTTCATCTTTACTGATATGCAAATAGAATTTGAGGATTTTGACACCACTATCGGCAAGTTGTTTTTCAAAGTTATTGATGTGGTCGTATCGCGCACGCCAAACATTTTCTGACACAATCTGATTAACACGCACAATCAGCACATCTTCATAATGACTGCGGTTGAAAATGCCAATATAGCCTTTAGGGGGTACTTGTTGATGAATACGCCATAGAAAATCATGCTTCAGTTCAAGCGGAGTCGGGGCTTTGAAATTGGCGATTTTGAACCCCTGCGGATTAGCGCCTTTGAATACGCGCTTGATTGTGCCGTCTTTGCCGCCGGCATCCATCGCTTGTAGTACGACTAATAGCGCATATTTACCCTGTGCATAGAGCATCTCTTGTAAGGCATCGAGACGCAATTCTAATTTTTTTTCTGCGGCACGGGCTGATTTTTTGTCCCAATCGCCGCGATAATTAGGGTCAAAATCTGCTAATGAAATTTTCTGTTTCGGTTGTGGGCGTAAAATTTGTTCGTTAGTCATCTTTCAATATTTCCTCATTGTGTGGTTCAACAGTGATAGTGCGTTCATTGCGATATGTCACCATCCCTTGCCCTGCGCCTCGTATGGATTTCACATACTTACAGCGCGTAATATCGACACTGACTTTAGTATCTTCACGCTTAGAACTGTAGTAAGCGGCAATCGACGCTATCTCTTCTATCAATTTATCGGGTATGCGCCGACCATCATTGCGAATAACCACATGAGCGCCGGGAACATCGCGGGCGTGTAACCAAAAATCATCAGCATTCGCCGTTTTGAATGTCACTTGTTCATTTTGGCGACTGTTACGCCCGACCCAAATCACATAGCCATCTTTAGTCAATTTCAGGGGTCCAGTACGCCCCCCTCCACCCAAACGTTTAACTTTTTTGTTCTTGATGAGATATCCGCGATTTTGCAATGCCTGAATCACATCGTCGATTTCAGCCCAGTTAGCCGCCATTTTCAAATCGTTTTCTAACTGCAAGATGTAATCCCACTCATGCCGCGCTTCTGCTATCAATTTCGGGACATTCTTACGGGCTCGTTTAGACCGATTGTACCTATCAAAGTATTTTTGTGCATTTTCTAATGGGCTTAATTCGGGGTTAATCTTAATCGTCAATGCTGGCTCATCGACATTATATTGGGCAACAAGTTCAGTTTGATGCGGCTCTATCGTATACTGATAGGCTAGAATCAACTCGCCACTTTGCTGGAGATAATTCATTTCGCTCTGGTCTTTGAGGCTATTTTCTAGTGATGCCAGTTTTGCGCCATATTTTGCCTTTGCTTCATTGAGAGCCTCTTGTACAGGTTTTTTGCCCTGATTATATGCTTCTTCACCGACAGCCGCGCCGTAGTATTCAGTCATCGCCGCACTGATACTCTCAGTTCGTCGCCATTCGCCATTATGTGTCAGAGGATAAACAGCATAGGCATCAATCATCTCATCATCAACCGCAACTCCCGCTTGCCATTCGCGCTTTTTAAGGGGTTTCATTATATCGACGACGATTTCTTGTAATTGTGCTGAATCAGCATCTGACACGCGCAAACTGATATCGCCCGTTGCCCGATAGACGATTTCTTTCGCCAACAATGGGCTACAGCCAAGAATTTTACGCGGCAATAAGCGCACGACTTTGTCTTTATCAGGATTTTCACTGGCATCGAGAATTGCCTGAATCTGTGCTTCTGTGATAGTAAATGGGTTGTATCTATCGGTCAGTGGCGGAGGGAGCTTGTATTCATGGTTCGGCAAACTCAGGCGATAGCGATTATCTTCGGGTCCCACTCGATGCACACAATCTCGAATGATGCCGTCACTATCCAACAACAAAATATTTGAACGGCGTTCCATCGGTTCAATGATAATCCGTGCTTCACCTTCTGCTGGATGTTCAAAATCCAGATACAGAATCCGTTCCCATTCTGGTTGGCTGACGTGGGTTAAAATGCCGCCTTCGATATAGCGTCGGAGCATTAATCCTAGTTGTGTGGGTCTATAGAGTCCGCGTCGCAATTTATCGCCAACGAGATGCACATGCGGCACTTGCTTATCAGCACTCAAATAGAGGTAGTGCCGTTGTCTATCAGCATAAATTTCAAAGCCGAATCCAGTATTATCGACATCCAATACATCCTGCACACGCCCACCGACCAATTCATCCATGAATTCATCGACCAGTGCAGAAAGTGTCAGCGCATCAAGATACATAATCATCTCCTCGCCACAAAGCAAAATAGCACGCCATTTGACGTGCCATAATAATAGCAGTTTTTATAGAAGAGCGTCGCTACACGCCCTCAAAATATCAGAATATATTAACCAGAATACGGTCAATTATCATCGCCAGAAACAAGAGTGCCAGATACAACGATGAATATTTGTAGGTTGCACGGGCGACAGCTTTAGTGGGTTCACGAATGAGCCACCATGCCATATAAATTAAGCCTATACCGAGCAACAATGCCGCAATCAAGTAAAAAATTCCCAGCATGTCGCTACCGAATAAGAGCGCAATACCCGGAATGAGTGTTATCGCCACCAATTGGAGTGAATATAGCAAGATTTGAGTGCGTGTGGTGTCTTCGCCGCGTGCGACAGGCATCATCGGCACACCCGCCGCCGCATAATCTCGATTGACCAAAATCGCCAATGCCCAACTATGGGGAGGAGTCCAATAGAAAACAATGGCAAATAAAAGCCATGCTTCTAGCGATAATGTTCCTGTAACCGCCGCCCATCCAACTAAAACAGGCATTGCTCCTGCGCCGCCGCCGATGACAATATTGAGAACGGTGTTGCGCTTAAGAATGAGCGTATATAGCACCACATAATAGACAGCCCCAATCAGTGCTAAAATGGCAGCTAACCAATTGACGAACCAGCCCAAAATCAAGACTGACCAGACAATCAATGCCAAGCCAAATATAAGAGCGTTAATCGGCTCAACGCGCCCTGACGGAATCGGGCGACGTGCTGTACGCTGCATTTTACCATCCATATCACGGTCTATATATTGGTTCACGGCACTCGCGCCACCTGCCGCGAAAATTCCCGCAAAAATCGTCGGGACTAGCAAGTTCAATTGAGGAATGCCCTTAGCAGCAACGACCATTGCTGTAACTGTCGTAAAAACCAACAAAATAACAATGAGTAGCTTCATCAACTCACGATAGGCACGTAACGTTTCACCCAAAGATGAGGATGGATTGTTTTGTTTGACTGTTGATGTCATAGTCATATCGAATTTCTACTTAATACATATTGAAGGAAAACACGGTGCTTATTGTAAATTTCTACAGTTTTACGCCGATGCTGTTTCTGGCAGTGCCTCGCTATCTTCACGCTCTGAACGGGTTGGCATATTCTCTGTGACTTTCATTTCCCGATTCAAAAACCAGATGATACCGCCTATCACAAGCCCATTCACTATTGCACCAGAGACTAGCGCCATTACCACAATGAAAAAGAAAGTTGCTTGGCTAGGAGTCGTTTGAAAATATGAGGCAAGTGGGTCAGCCGTTTGTTTTATTGTCGGAAAACCACCCCATACACCAGCCGTCAGCACACTGCCAGCAATCATAATTATCAATAATCCAGCTAAAACCTGTACGCCACGTTTCACATTAAACTCCTCATGTTGCAAATACCAGTCTTGATTGTACTATTTGTAACAATCAACTGCAAGTTCGATATAGGTCGATAGGATATCTATTCCAGTTGCTTCCTAGT
Source organism: Anaerolineae bacterium (assembly GCA_030950085.1). GTDB lineage: Bacteria > Chloroflexota > Anaerolineae > Aggregatilineales > Phototrophicaceae > JAUZRW01. The sequence goes on along the minus strand of JAUZRW010000166.1, from coordinate 5,239 downwards.
TTGGGTGTTATTTTGCGGACGAGATATATGCTGTCCGCGTTAACAATCTATCCTTTGATACCAATACATTATAACCAGCACAACCGCAATACACCACGCCTATTCTGTTGCGAGGGCATCAATCAAGGTTCGTACTTTCTTTTCTGCTTGTTGAATAAAAGTTTCGGCTTCGGCAAGGTCTTTATCAATTGCATCGAGTCTATCTTGTGTGCTTTCCAGTTGATTCAATAACCGCTTACGGAGTGCCGCTTCTTGACCGGATGCCCCCAGCGCACCGAGATTCGCCCGAATTTGCTCCTGTTGATTATAGATTGCTTGCTGTTCGTTTTTGAGTTTTTTGATATTTTGCTGTGCCTGCTTCTGTGCCGCAATGGTATCGAGAATTTCTTTAAGGCTGGTATAGAGTTCATCATCAAGCCACTTATTTTCCAGATATTCACTCAAGCGGCGATAATCCAGAACACGTATATTACGTATACTATATTGGAGAATACGCTCTTTCCGCACAAATTCCACTCGCATTTTTGCCGCAATATCGACTTTCCAGCGTTCTTCGTTAGCCGTTTCAACATCTGGCTTACGAGTTTCGTACAATTCCCACTCAGTTTGAATAGGCGCTTCAATCGTGACGGTTTGTGCCTTGCTTGTTGTGTTTTCGATAATGTAAGTCGTTGAGGCAATCGTGTAATACTGCTCAAAAATTGCCTGATTCTCGATATGCAGTCCGATGTACTTGTTTTCACGTTCGCTGCATTCTGTGATTTTCACGCCGAGTTCAACCGCAAAGGGTACATAAACTTCGCTATCTTCTTTGGTGAAGGGAATGACTGCCTCGCCTTTGTAATCGCCATCTTCAACCACAGTTACGGGACCGCGTTCGAGTGTGAGTCCTGTTGTATTTTTATAGCGCAATGCTGCTACCGGATGGTCGGGTAATTTGGCACGATTATAGAGTAGTTCACGGTCATAGCTGATTTCTTTGCCGATGATAGGAACAAGTGCCGATTCTCCCCGTTTGACACTGACGGGGGCAGTCACGATGTATTGGAATGTCTCGCCGGTGTCTTTGGTTTCAGCTTGTGGTTTTGCAGATTTAGCCATCGCTCGCCTTTCCATTTTAGGAGCAGATGAAGTATATCCCGTTGGTTGGAAAGCATTTTCTTCCCTTTCGCTCAGAGCAACATCACCATATACAGCACCAACTGATTCCTCTTCATCAAACATCATATCCATTGCGCCCGCGTACTCAATGGGACCCGGCGCGATGCGGCTTTCATCTTGTACTGTTGGACGTTGTGGGATGCGTGAGGCATAGAGTTCATAGATGAATGAAATCGGTTGTCCCGCAACGAGGGTTACGCGCACATCATCCAAATCTTCTTCAAGGCGATTATCGAATAAGCCCCAACCTTGTAAGAGTGCTTTGCCTGTGCTGGCATCTTCGTCCCTTTCTGCCACAAGGCGATAACTCACGCGCCATGTTGGAGAGGGTGCTACGTAATACACGGCTAAATCGTGCTTACCTTCACTGAGGCGCACTGTCACTACGCGACGGTCATCTTCTGCCATGCTGGTATCGAGGAAATACGTCAAATCATGCGACGACTGCTCATCAACAATTCGTAGTGATTTCATATTTTTTAGAGGGAATACGCGAATTTCGATAGAGGTCAAAATCGAAACAGTGGCATCTTCTTCATCTCGGCGTGCCTCATCCAAGCCAATAATGCGCCCATGTACTATTTCAGCCGTGCCAGCAAAGGTCATATCACAAACACGTCCGCGTAAATCGCGCACCAAGTCGCGCAGACTGCCACCTTGCGAAAGCCGAATCGATGTGCTTGCGAGGCGTGCGCTTCTATCCATCGGTGTTTGATAATGAATACCGAGAACTTGTCCGCCGGCTTGGTCAAAAACAGCCAAACTTTTCAGCACATCGTTAATTTCATCTTTGCGGAAGGTCAATTGCACTTGTTGACCCTCAACTTCCCCTTGCCGCACAAAAAATCCTACGCCATGTTTGTACAATACCATTTCCCGAACGGGTAAATTTGCCATTGTTGCCTCCTGAAAAATAGTTACTACAAAATCACAAACCCCATCCCCTAAATCCCCTTCCCCGAATTCAAGGAAGGGGACTTTCACTGCGTTACAAAGATATAATTACCCACTTTGCTCTAATTCTCCGTTTCTCTAGTGTTACGCTTTTTCTCAAATTTTATCGTTCTTGTAGATGATTACGTAAAACTCGCAACTTCGTCGCTATCATTAACGCTCATTGTGCTTGATATGTTCCAAAACACAAAAGCGACTACCCTCATGCAGTCGCCTATAGCCTATCTAAATGTATCATGTCTATAGTAGGAATTATTGCCGAATATCGGCATCACTATCATCTAAACGTTCTTTGCCCTCTTGTTGGCTATCATCGACATCATCACGGGGTTCACGGTCAACCTCTTGCGATGAGCCATGCGGACGGGGTATGGTAAACGTGAACGTCGTGCCGCGCCCTTCGGTGCTTGTGAGGCGGATTTGCCCGCCATGCCGTTCAATCACACTGCGTACAATGGCAAGCCCTAAACCTGTGCCTTCAATATCGGACTGACTGCGGCGCTCGATGCGATAAAAGCGTTCCCACACACGCGCTTGGTCTTCACGCGGAATCCCTAAGCCGGTATCACTAATGTCGATACGCACTTGTGACCCTGCATCTTGCGCTCGTACAAACACCTTGCCGCCGTACTTATTGTATTTGATAGCATTGGTCAACAGATTAATGATGGCATGTTCCAATAATAATGGGTCGGCATACACTTGGCTCTCTGATGCCGGAATATCAATCTCGATGCTGATGTCTTTAGCATCCGCCGCACTCTCAAGAATAGCGACAATCGTTTCAACTATTTTATACAAATTACATATTTGCAGATTCAACGCCCGATTTTGTTCTAAGCGCGAATAGTCTAATAAGGCAACCACAATCCGTTCGATACGGTCAACGCTTTGTTGAGCGCGGTCATAGAAATGCTGCTGCCTCTCATTGAGTTCCCCGTAAACATCCATCAGTTCAATGTAACTTTTTACAGCCGCTAAGGGAGTTTTCAAATCATGTGCAAAATTATTCAGAAGTTCATAGTCATCTTTCGGAACGGTCATAACAATTTATCCCAGACGAAATAAAGTCGGCAATTGGTCGAGAGCATAAGCAACCCGTGTTCCGTGCCATGTCAACAATGACCCATCGACCAAATGAATACGGTCATGTTTTGCAGCAGGAACATCTAATTTTTTGAATATCGAAATATGCTGCTCTGTAAACTGAAATGGCTCACTCGGTAATAAAATCACATCAGGTTGTGCTGCCTCAACCTCTGCTAAAGTGATACGTGGGTAACGGGTATCGCGTCCCTGTACACGCGGATTATCAGATGTGAGTGATGCAGCTTCCCCTAAATCTGCTTGCAACGGAAATTGCCGTTCCCGATGAGCGAAGACATTCTCAGCACCACAAGTATACAACACATCATGCAAATAGGTATCTTTGTTGGCAGTCATCAGGTAAGAATCTGGTTTGGAAGGCGCATCGTCAGATGACTCTAACATCTCATACCAAATCGGCACAAAAACCTTTGCCAATCCGCGCTCTTCTTCACGCGCTTCTGTTAAATTGAGGATACGGTCATAAACTTGTTCAATCAAACGAATTCGCGCAACCATTGTGGTCTCATCAAAGAGAGACATGATACTCCACAAGAAATTAAAGGTTTCTTGTATCGTGCGTGGAAATGTCACCCAAACAGGGATTCCGGCAGCTTGTAATGCTTCAACATCTTGTTTACGATTCTCTTCAAAATTCGCCATAACAAGGGCTGGATTCATGCCAATAATGCGCTGAATATCAGGGTTTTTCGTGCCGCCGATTGTTGGAATGGAATCGACCTTGCCTTCGGGATAGATGCAATATTCTGTTCGCCCAATCAATCGACTGCCAAGATTCAGGTCAAACATTGATTCGGTGATACTCGGTACAAGGGATACCACTGTTGCAGGAGCATCCTCTACGGGCGCTTCCATAGAATAAGTGTAGGTTTCTTCGGTCATAATGTCACTATTTGATGGCGTTCGGGACCAACACTCGCTATTTTTATCGGTACATCGCAAAGTTCTGCTATCCGATTTATATACGCAACAGCCGCTTGTGGCAAATCATCAGCCGTTCTTGCGCCCATAATATCGTCCTGCCAGCCACGAAAGGTCTCATAAATCGGTTTGGCGCGTTCAATTTCGGCAATCGTAGTCGGTGGATACTCAATGCGTTCACCGTCTAATTCATAAGCAACTGCGATTTTCAAGTCATCGAAACCACTCAAAATATCCATCTTGGTCAGCATCAATTCTGTATAACCATTGACAATGGTACTATAACGCAGCATCACCGCATCTAGCCAACCACAGCGACGCGGGCGACCTGTCGTTGTCCCAAATTCATCCCAATAATTAGCACCACTGCCACGTAATTTTTTAGCGATTTCGCCGTCTAATTCCGTTGGCATTGCACCGCCGCCGACCCGTGTACTGAATGCTTTGGCTACCCCAACAACGCGGTCAACATGTGTGGGACCTATTCCCAGACCAATCATTGCCCCCCCTGCTGTCGGCGATGAGCTGGTCACAAAGGGGTAACTACCGTGGTCAATATCTAACAATGTTCCCTGTGCGCCTTCACACAAGATACGCGCACCTGCTTTTAGGCGCTGATTGAGATAAACTGTCGTATCTTTGATGAACGGGCGTAATTCATGTGCGGCATCAATATATTGTTGAATATGCCCCTTAAAATCAACCTCTTCAAAACCATCACGAGCCAGAATCGCATTGGTAGCACTGGTTGAGACTGCCATAGCATCCGCAAAATCTTCAATATCGAGCATTTGACCGATACGAATACCTTTGCGCCCTGTTTTATCGAGGTAGGCGGGTCCGATTCCGCGTAGCGTTGTACCGATTGCTTTTTCGCCGCGTGCGATTTCTTTAGCGCGGTCAAGTTCAATATGAGCGGGAGTAATAATATGAGCGCGGCTACTGATGACAAGATTTTTCGGCGTAATTTCGACACCTTGTTCGCGTAGGCGCGTCATTTCTGTCACAAGATTCACCGGATTAATAACCATACCATTACCCAGCACAGCCATCACGCCTGCATGGAGAACACCTGACGGAATCAAGTGCATTTTAT
>JAUZRW010000165.1 GCA_030950085.1 Anaerolineae bacterium | reverse complement strand
TCGGATTGGGGCGCTGAACTTTACGCCAACCTCATCTCCATCCTTGAAACGGCTCGCCGTCAGGGGCAGTCTATCTTTGAAACACTCAAGATGATTTTTGCACCACAGCCTGATTTCTCATGGATAGCTGAATAGATACTCAACAGCATATGGATAGGTGAATAAATACTTTAATACAAGTAAATTTCTGAATATCTTCTCTTACCCAGTTCTGATGCAAGAATCGAACTTCTCGGTTATGATTAGCCATAGTGACAATAAAAATAACGGCGTGGAGAAAATAAATTGGCACAACAACAGCGTCAGAGGTTTGAACGACAATTAAAAGCGGGAGTACGGGCAGCTCAACAAGGCAATGCTGACAGAGCGCGTGAATTATTAGAAGCTTTACTGCGACAGGATCGTAACAACCAGTTGGGTTACAATGAGTTGGCGTGGATTTGGATGGCTTCAGCAGTAACGTCTCAAAAACAACGCCGCAAATGCTTGCAAGAGGTGCTCGCCATCAACCCCGGCAACCGTGCAGCGCGCGAAGCTATCAACAGTCTCGTTGGCGTGATTGGTAGTGGCGATTCAATTGATTACGCTAAAATAGCCGGGTCCGCTCGTGCGAAAATGCCCGTGTTTGACGATGATAACAAGGTAGCTCGTCCAAAAGGTGGTATCTCGCGTGGGTCAGGCGGCTCAAACATGCCGTTCATCATACTTGGAATAGTAGGCGTTGTCATAGTCGTGGCATTACTTGGCTCATTCTTTTTGGCATCTTCTGATCCAGAGCCAACAGCAACGCCGATACCCCCTACAGAAACAGACAAACCTGAAGACACGCGCACACCACTACCTACAAACATTTCTAATATCCCCCCTATCGGAGGTCAAGTTGTTGAACGCCCGACAGATAGACCAGTACCAACAAATACGCCTATTGATACCGCAACCCCTCCACCGACACTGACACCAACAGCAACCTTACCGCCGTTAGAAAATATCACACTCTATATCGTCGGAGAAGATGATGTGAGTTCGGGGATTTTGTACCGTGCAATTGCGGATGGCACAGGTCTACAACGCCTTGCAGATAATATCATCCGCGCTGATATTGAACCCAGTGTCAATCAGATTACCTTTACCCGTTTAGCATCAACAGGGTCTGAGGGAGAATCTGTGCCGAGCATTGTTCAAGCCTATGTCGCGGATTTTGACGATATTGATAATGCAGCCCAAGCATCGCGGCTACCGACAGGTACAGTTGAGGCTGTGAGTCTATCACCCGATGGCACACGGATAGTTTATGCCGCGACACAAGATGGTGATTCTGAAATCTATCTCCTCAACATTCAAACGGGCATTGTCCAAAAATTGACTGATAACATATTTGCCGATACTGACCCGTCGTGGTCTACAGATGGCACACAGATTTTGTTCACATCGGATCGCAATTCACTAGGGCGTAATGATATTTTTGTCCACAACTTGACAAATAGCGAGACAACACTTGTGGTTGATACGAATGGTCTAGCAGCATCTCCACATTGGTCTCCTGATGGCTCACAGATTGCTTATGTAGATTCGCGTAATGCGAATGAATCATCAATTTTCGTTTCGTCAGCAGATGGCAGCCGCAGCCGCCAACTACAATTTCGTGGTAGTTCACGCTTATCAGCCCCCGTGTGGTCAAATGATGGGCGCTATGTTGTTTTCATCTCGCACTATGATGACCGCGCCGATGAAATTGTGTTCATGACACCAGACGGGCAAGAAAGACGGGTTCTATTCCCAGAAATCCCGTCCATCCGTTCCGTGATTTTACGCTAATCGTTTATCACAGGTACGCAACATGTGAGAAGGCATTGTTCTTCTCACTAATTATTCTATAATTTCTAACTATTTTCTGTGTTCATAGAAAAAGTAACATCGGGTAAGAAACTACAAAAAGATGAACCACAGAGACACAAAGGACACAGAGAATCCAGTTCAAAATTTTCTTTGCGCCTTTCACCCTTTGCATCTTTGCGTTAAGCGTTTTATAAAAACATACCGAAGGTTACTAATACATGACCAAAAAAGTTCTTATGTAGGGGCGCAAGGTATTGCGCCCGAAAAAACACAAATCTAATCGTCAAGAATTAAATTGGTCAAGTACTAAAGTAAGGTTAAGAAAGTCATTCAAAAAAGATGAACCACAAAGGCACAAAGGACACGAAGAATTCTATTCAAAATCTTTCTCTGTGCCTCTGATTCTCTGCGTTACGCTTTTTCTAAAAACATACCGTAGATTACTATTTAATACTAAGGGGATGACAGCAAAAAATGGCAGATGCTCAAGAATTCTATCAACAAGCTCTGGAGGCTATTGCAGCCGGAAATACTCAAGAAGCTCTGCAATTACTCCAGCAATCCTTAGAGCTTGATTCGTACAACCTAGAAGGCTGGGTGAAGTTAGCAGAAATCATGCCGGACAATGATATAAAATATGAAGTCCTTGAGCAGATTTTGCAACTGCAACCCGATAATGATTTTGCGAATAGCGAGTGGGACAGGCTCAATACATTAGAGGAGTCGGGTTCATTGGGCGCTGATACGAGTGTTGATACAGTCGATGATGTTGCGGATGTGAGTGATATCAATGATATCCGTGATGATTTTGATGACTTGATGGATGATAGCGAGGAATCGAAGCCTCAAAAAATCAGTATCCCCACTAATGTCAAACTCCCTACTAATGTTAAACTTCCCACCAATGTTAAACTCCCTACTAATGTCAAACTTCCTACTATCTCATCTATCAGGTCTATCCAATTAGATGATGAGCGTATTCCCGGTATCACCAATCGAGATATTGCTTATGTTGGCGGCGGATTGCTTATCTTCACGCTACTCATGTGTTTCCTCAGCCTTAGTATTATCAGTAGTGCCAAGAGCAGGGACGCTAACACTAAGGCGACAGCAACCGCACGAGTTGTTGGCTTGACCCAAACACTAGATGCCAATGCCACTAATATTGCATTGCGGTTTATCGCAGAAACACAAGCGGCTGCCGATTTAACTGCCACGAGTGTCGCACTCGTGTCTCCTACAGCAACAGAGGTCGCAGGCTTAGTCAGAGCTACTGAAATCCCGCCATCACCGACACCCCAACCAACGGCATTGATTTCAGCACGTATTTTCCCTGAACCACCCTTGTCATTGCCCGGTAACATACTCGCATGGGGTGGTCTTAACCCAGCATCGACACAATATTTAGCACTCTATCGCCTAGACCCCGGCAGTGCCGATATTCTTGAACTGAACAATGAGACCGTTACCTCACCCTCTGTTGACATGATTGGTAGTCGGATTGTCTACATGCGCTACATTGCCAATACCAATTCGGCTGTGATGAATATGGTGTCATCCGATGATGCCACGGGTTTTCCGGTCATCCTTGATTTGAACTTTGGGACTGTCACTGACTTGTCACGACCCTCTATTGCATCCACAGGAAATTATTTGGTCTTCATCGGTCTTTCGCCAGATAGCCGCCGTAACGAGGTCTATTTGTGGGACTTTCTCAATGAAGAACTGACACAGATGACCAATGATGGTTCAAATTACGTTTCGGCAGCCGTTTCAGCAGTTGGGACGAAGATTGTCGCAGTACGCGAGGTATCGGGCGGTGTTGATTTGGTTTTGTTAGATAGAGACAATGCACCACAAGGTCAGGCAGCTCTCACAATCGTTCTTACTGATAATCGTGGCGAAGCGCTAGAAGACGATGTTGAATTTTCGACAGATGGCGCACGCATCCTCTATAGTGTTTCGACTAATGGCAATAGTGATATTGTCATGATGGATTTGGAAACCTTTGAGATAACCTCTATCATTGCATCGGAAGCCAATGAAATTTTGCCGCATTTTAGCCCAGATAATCGCTACATTGTGTATTCTGCGGATGCGACAGGCACATTCAACGTGTTCATTTATGATACGCTTGCCATGCAGACATTCCAAGTAACCGAACGAACACGCGAACCCATGTATACTGGCGGATGGTATAATTGAGTGTTGTCGATTTTTAGACTTCTACTGAGGGAGGGCTATCCGGTTTGAAACCAAAGCGCCCGATGAGGGCTGTGGTTTGGATAGACCGCAGTGTCCGTGATTGCCATTGGTCGCCATGTCGTATAATCAATTGCAGTATTTGTGACTTTTTATCACCAATTGGGATAACCATTCGCCCACCATCAGGGTACATTTGTGCGGCTAGGGGACGGGGCAAACGTGGTACAGCCGAAGTCGCAATAATAGCATGAAAGGGTGCCATATCCGGCAAGCCCTGACTGCCATCGCCCAAATGCACATCCAATTGCTCATAACCCAAGCGATAGAGCCGTGCGGCAGCGGCTTCTGCTAGACGAGGTGAGCGTTCAAGGCTGAAAACGTAATGTCCTAACTGCTCCAATAAAGCTGTGAGATAACCACTGCCTGTCCCAACTTCTAAGATTTGCTCTGTCCCAGTCAGTGCGAGAGCCTCCAACATTGTAGCTGCTATAATCGGTGGCAATATGATTTGCTGCTCACCAATCGGCAAGGCAATATGATGATAGGCGCGTGGATGATACCGTGCCGGAATGAACTTGTGGCGTGGTACAGTCGCCATGCTTTTAAGCAAACGCGGATTGGACATTCCCCCCACTTCTTCTAAGAAATGTACCATAGCGGTTCGCGCAGATTGGTATGAATCATCGCGTGACACAATAACCTCTTAATTTAACAAACTATCTTTGATACCACTCTAATACGTGTCTCATCTTGCAATTGTGTGTGAAAAGAGATGAAACCCCGAAAGGTGCTTTTTCCTCGCGGCAAACAGATAGCATGACCTTAACATGATTGTGCGAATGGGGCAATTATGAGGCACAAAATAAGGGATAGTGTGTGTAAATCGTTACATTCTGCCCCTTGATTTTAACTTATGGATTTATATAATTGGCGCAATAGTCGGCTCCGTAGCTCAATTGGCAGAGCAGTTGACTCTTAATCAATTGGTTGCTGGTTCAAGTCCAGCCGGAGTCACTAGAACTGATAGCGAAGAAAAATTATGGGATGAAAACAGGTAATTGTTCACCTATCCATAAGAAAATGCCTAAAAATTCACCACGAAGGCACAAAGAACACGAAGGTAGGTTCAAAAAAGGCAAATTGTAGGGACAGGATTCTGCCTGTCCGAAGAATCTCACGGATAGCTGAATAGATACGAAAACAGTATACCTCAAAACCAAAACCCTGTGCAGATTCTGTATGGGGTTTTCTTTTATAGACCATTAGCCACATTGCCATATTTCGACAACTTCTGGACTGCGTTACAATAGGCGACTATACACAGGGTTCGCCCTAAGCAATAGATTGAATTTATGGGAGAAAATCTATGACTGTACCCACAAAAAATGGAAGAAAACTTAATCAGCATAGCCGCACATTACTGGAAGGTGATGACCGCGCAGCAGCCCGTTCAATGCTTAAAGCAATTGGACTGACTGATGATGACCTCAAGAAACCGATTATCGGCATTGCCAATACATGGACAGAAATTGGACCCTGCAATTTTCATTTGCGGATATTGGCTCATGCGATGAAAGAAGGCATCAGAGCCGCCGGAGGGACACCGCTTGAGTTCAATACCATTAGTATCAGCGATGGGATTACGATGGGAACAGAGGGCATGAAAGCCTCGCTCATCAGCCGTGAACTGATTGCCGATAGTATTGAATTGGTTGCCCGTGCGAATTATCTCGATGGTGTGATTGCCTTGTCGTCATGCGATAAAACCATCCCCGGTACGATAATGGCACTCATCCGCCTTAATGTGCCATCATTGATGGTTTACGGTGGCACGATTGCGCCCGGTATCCGCAAAGTCCAACAAAATGGTGTAGAAGTTGAAGAAAAGCTAGATGTTGTCAGTGTGTTTGAGGCGATTGGAGCCAGAGCAGGTGGCACGATTGATGCTGAGGAATTGCAAGAAATTGAAGATTTAGCTTGTCCTGGACCCGGTGCCTGTGGTGGACAATTCACAGCTAATACGATGGCAACGATTAGTGAGGTGATGGGGATTTGTCCGATGGGAATGGCAGATGTTCCTGCTGAAGATGAAGAGAAAAAATCGGTGGCGTATCGGGCTGGCGAGATGATAATCGACTTGATTGACCGTAATATTCGTCCACGAGACTTCCTCACCCGTACTTCGTTGGATAATGCGATTGCCTCGGCTGCCGCAACTGCCGGAAGTACCAATGCAGTTTTGCATACATTAGCTTTTGCACGCGAACTGGGTATTGATTTCACACTGGATGATATTTCCGCGATTAGTCAGCGCACGCCTATCATTGCCGATATGCGACCCACTGGGAAATACGTTGCAAAAGATATGTACGAAGCCGGTGGAATGCGAATGCTCTTTAGCAAAATGCTCGATTTTGGTTTACTAGATGGTAGCGCCAAAATGGTGACAGGCAAAACCTTAGCCGAAGAAGCTGCTTCCGCAAAAGAAACACCCGGACAGCAAGTTGTCCGACAATCTGTTGCTGATGCGATTAAAGCAACTGGCGGTTTCGTGATTCTTAAGGGCAATCTCGCACCAAACGGAGCAGTCGTCAAACTTAAAGGCGATGAATCACAATATCACAAAGGTCCCGCGCGTGTTTTCGAGTGTGAAGAAGATGCCATGACTGCGGTACAAGGGCAGCAAATCGAAAAAGGTGATGTCGTGATTGTGCGCTATGAAGGTCCCACCGGAGGACCCGGTATGCGCGAAATGTTATCTGTGACAGGGGCAATTGTCGGACAAGGTTTGGGTCAAGATGTGATGCTGATAACCGACGGACGGTTCAGTGGCGGCACTCGCGGCTTGATGATTGGGCATGTTGCGCCGGAAGCAATGGCAGGCGGCGTGATTGGTCTACTGCAAGAAGGCGACGAAATCGAAGTCGATGTTGCAGAAGGTCGGATTAGTGTTCTGCTCAGTGATGAAGAACTCGAATCTCGCCGCAAAGCATGGACTCCGCCAAATCGTGATAACGTTCCTGTGGTGATGCGAAAATATGCCAAACTCGTCAAACAGGCTGATGATGGCGCAGTGACAAATCTGTAACCTACTCACAATCGTAGTAATATAGCGTACTATGCCTAAAAAGACGTATCCAATTCGGTGCGTCTTTTTTGTTGTCAATAATGGTACAATGAAACTAAGTCTGACCGATGATATAGATAGGCCTACACTATGTTCACACGCATGAAACTAGAAAACTTCAAAAGCTGGCAAGCGCTCGATATTGAAATGGCTCCCTTGACGCTGCTTTTTGGGACGAATAGCTCTGGCAAGTCGAGTATATTGCAATCAATTTTGCTCATTTGGCAGACTATTATTAAGACGCGATGGCTTGCCATAAACTTTGGGGGAACAGCATCAGACTTTACAGATGTTGGTGGTTTTCGTGAGATGGTATTTGAGCATAATCTGGAAAATACCGTAAGAATAAATATTGAACCTAGTTTCGATTTAAGAATGTGGCAAGCGAAAAATGATGTTGAATATAGTGTTGACGAAGGTATAAATACATTCACAATTAATGACGACGGTATTCTTAGTTATCATTATTTGGGACCTCTACGATTATATCCTAAGCGTAGTTATCTGTGGTCAGGCGTAGCGCCATATACAATTGAGCCAGATGGAGAAAACACAATCGCGGCACTTATTGAATCTACTCGCAGGGATAATCAACTATTGGATAATGTATCAAAATGGTTAATCAAATCTGGGTTAGTAGGTGGATTCAAAGTTAATCCGTTGGACAAAGATAATCGGTTTTACGAAACACAAGTTGAAATTGGCAATGCAATAAGCAATCTGCTAGATGTTGGATTTGGTATATCACAGGTTTTACCAGTCATTACGCTATTATATTTTGCTCCTAGACACTCAATTGTTCTACTCGAACAGCCCGAATTGCATCTGCATCCTCGCGCACAGGCACACTTAGCTGATTTGATGCTGCATGTTGCCCAAGAGCGCAAATTACAACTGATTGTCGAAAGCCATAGCGAACATTTATTGCGACGCTTACAACGACGTATCGCGGAAGAAGACCATGAATTTGCGAATCCTGATAATATCAAAATGTATTTCTGTGATATGGGCGACAATGGCTCGACTATTCAATCGGTTGGTGTCGATGAATACGGACAAATTCAGAATTGGCCCGATAAATTCTTTGGGGACATCACAGGTGATTTAGAAGCAATGACGATGGCAGCCCTCAAAAGGTCACTGAATGGTAAGAATTGAGGTCGTCGATACCAATGTGTGGGCAAGTGTCGATAAGATTCCGCCAAAAGACCAGATAGAAGCCGATTGTATCAAAGCCTGTATTGAGTGGTTTCAAGCCTTTCGTCAGGGAGAAGATGAGTACAAAATCGCTGTAGATATGGCGTTTAAGATTTTGACTGAATATCATGGGCAAATCAAAAAAGGCGGATTAGCTGAACGCTATCTAAACGACATTCTATCGCAACCGATGACCCGTATTGTGTTTACCGAAGTCGAATATGATGAGAACGGTCATGCAATCTTGCTGGATAATATTATGGATGACCCGTCTGATAGAAAATTCATTGCAGTAGCACTTCATTTTGAACCCCCTGCTCTGATTATCAATGCTACCGATACAGATTGGGAAAAGTCAAGAGACAAGCTAGAAGATGCAAATATCACGATTCAAGAACTGTGTCCTGACTACATTGCAGCAAAAATAAAATAGGCAACTTCGCTAAGGTCATCATAATGCCAAGAAATACGCCATTGTCAGAATCGTAATTAGGGCTATGTTCAATTGAAACTCGTGCCAAAAAATGACTAAATCCAGCAACAGTATCCAGTGAAATTCCCATATTTTAGATACAAGCGTACAATTTATTACACATTCCTACGCCATCTGCTGGCAAATTGTCGCATTCCGCACTATAGTATTCCTATTAATTGGATAAGTCCGCACATCTGAGGCAGGTAAAAATATGGCTGAAACAATAGAACCCATTTGGAATTTGCCGCGCATTGAATTACGCGAATTAAGTACCGTTAAGGAAAGTCGTCCGGCGGCGGTTCTCACGGGCAATCGGGCATGGGATGCGGTTGGCTCTCTGTTAGATTTACCGATTGTTATACAAGCTGAACCGCATTCGGCACATCATGATTTTCTGGAAGAATTGGTCTCTAGCTTGCCGGAAACTGTGCAAGTCGTCTATGGCATTGGCGGTGGCTTAGTTTGCGATGTGGCAAAATACGTTGCATGGAAAAAAGGATTGCCCTCTGTCATTATTCCGACAGCGCTCAGTGTTGATGGTTTCTTCACGGCGTTAGTGGCTGTTCGCAAAGAAGGCTCAGTATATTATGAAACAACCGGTCCCGCCGAGAAAGTCATCATCGACTTAGAGGTTGTTGGCAGTGCGCCACCGCATATTCGTGGGACAGGGATTGTCGAAATTCTGAGCATGACAACGGGCTTGCTCGATTGGCAATATGCAGCGAAATTGAAGAAAAATACTTATCAGGAACGCTTCCAACCATGGGCGGCGAGTATTGCTGCCGGTATCGCCCAACAAGCCTATAAAATTGCCAAAGGTGTCGGCGAAGGTCGTCCGGATGCCTTACGCAATCTACTGGATTTGATTTGTGTCGAAGTGCAGTTGACCAATCAACTCGGTCACAATCGCCCACAAGAGGGGGCAGAGCAATATTTCGCCTATGCAATTGAACCCAAAGCAGCACGCGAAGCCGGTATCCCCTATGCTGACCTTGTTGGACCCGGGATTGTGATTGCAGCCGCTTTACATGGACAAGACACATCGGCTATTCGTAACACCTTATTAGATGCTGGCGTGCGTTTAGACCGTCTCAATGAGGACGATATTGTCCAAACATTGGAAATGCTACCGGAATATGCCCAGAAGCACAATTTGCCTCATAGCATTGTCCACGATATGAAACTGTCGAATGCGGAAATACGTGTCTTGGTGAGCAAAACTGGATTAAGTTAAAGGTGTAAGTCGCCAACTTTGTCATAAAGCATCTGAATTGTCTAGGATTTTAATGACAATCATATACATATTGGGATAAAAGCCCCTTTCGGGGTTTCACTGCGCCTCACACAAAATTATATTATGTCTGATGGAGAGGTTTTTCCTACACTAAGCTAAATCGAGTTCACCCCACTCGCGGACGAATGTTTCGTTTTCAATGCCGAGTGCATCCGCCACGCGATTGATATAATTGAAGTAAGCAATGATTTGTGCAGCATCATGTATAGCTGTATCAGACAAGCCACAATCACGCAAAATTTGCACATCTTCGGCAGTCATTGCTTTAGGGTGAACTGTTATTTTTTCAGCATACGCACACAAGGCGCGGTCAACATCGCTGAGGGATGATGTGTGCCAATCATCGGCAATTGCATTAACGTAACGGTCAGCGTCTAATTCTGTTTCAAACCAATTAACCTCAGCACGGAGGTCATGTGCGTGGGCGCGAGTTCAATAAACGCAATGATTATTTTTGCTGACGACAGTTGCCAACATCTCGCGTTGAGCGCGGCTGAGGGGCGATTCGCCATACATGATGGTCATATACATATTCATAGAGGTGCGTAATGTTTCAGGGTTGGGTGTCATGATTCGCACGATATTCCAGACACGTCCGGCACGTTTATATGCCTTATCGAGTTCGCGCTTTGCCGCACCTGTCGCCTCGTGGTCTTCGACTTGCTTGATGTAAGGCATTACGTCTTTCCTTCGTTCTAAATTGGAATAAAAATAAACTCTAAGCTGTTTCTAGCGGATGGTCAACAACTTGCAGTGTTGCACCAATCGCTTGCAATTTCTCTGGCAAACTAGCATAGCCACGCTCCATATAGCGAATATTAGTCAATTCGCTTGTGCCTTCCGCCACGAGAGCCGCAACTAGATAGGCAAATCCAGCACGCAAATCCGGAATCTCGACATGATGACCCTGTAAGGCAGTTTTCCCACGAATAATGGCACTATGTTTGTGGTCACGGTCTTTGTAACGACAGAACTTGCTGCCCAGACAAGCATTGGTCAAATCAATATTCGCACCCATATCGACCAAAGCCTCGGTATAGCCAAAGCGATTTTCATAGACTGTTTCATGAATAATCGAAACCCCTTCGGCTTGAGTCAACATCACCACAAAGGGTTGTTGCCAGTCGGTCATAAAGCCGGGGTGGACATCGGTTTCAATATGAATCGGCGATAAGTCATCGCGTTCACGGAAGAAAGAAATCCCTTCATCATTTACTTCAAATCCGCCACCGACTTTACGTAAGCTATTGAGGAAGGTAATCATGTATTGTTGTTGGGCATTACGAATGGTGATTTTCCCGTTTGTGGCGAGCGCGGCAGCCGCCCATGATGCGACTTCAATGCGGTCACTAATAGGGCGATGACGTGCGCCATGCAATTTTTCGACCCCTTCAATGATGATTTTACGGTCAACATCGACGCGAATCAGTGCGCCCATTTTTTGCAAAAACAAGATAGTGTCGATAACTTCTGGTTCAATCGCAGCATTTTTGATGACCGTTGTGCCTTCTGCCAGTGTCGCTGTCATCAGTACATTTTCAGTCGCCATCACACTAGGAAAAGGCAGTTCAATCATCGTCCCTTTGATACGCCCCACACTTGCCGTATAACTCTCGGTATCATGCTTGATTTCCACACCCATGCTGGTTAAGGCATCAATATGGAAATTAACAGGACGCTTGCCAATATCATCACCGCCGACAACGGGAACAGTGACGCTTTCCGCCCGATGCAGCAAGGGTCCAAGCATCAAAATTGGGATACGATTAAAGCCAGAATATTCTTGTGGGACAAGATTGGCTGCGATATGCGGTGTTTGTACCAATAGCGTCTTATCATCAAGCCATTCGTAAGCTGTGCCAATTTCACCGAGCATCGCCAGCGTACCATCAACTTCGGTAATATGCGGAATATTTTCCAGAATACAAGGCTCATCTGTCAGCACAGAGGCAACCAATTGTTTATTAATCGCATTTTTCGCGCTCTGGACAGTAACTGTGCCATTCAGTTCTTGTCCGCCCTCAATGATGTATTTTTTATCCTGCATCCAGTATCCACTCCTGCAAATGTAGTCGCTTTGTAGGGGCATACCCATGGTGCGCCCGTTGTGATTTGATAAGCGAATGATACCTACAACGAGCCAAGCGTCAAGCCACCATCAACAACATAGGTTGCGCCTGTTGCAAATGATGATAAATCGGACGCTAACCACAGTGCAAGCGCGGCAATTTCTTCTGGTTGACCGATACGCCCTAGCGGTGTTCGCTCATTGACCTGTTTTGCGAGAGTTTCATTTTCCCACAAAGCACGGGCAAAGCGTGTCTGAATTAGACCGGGTGCAATAGCATTAACGCGAATCCCGTCGTTTCCGAGTTCCATCGCCATCGTTTGTGTGAGACTAATCACAGCCGCTTTCGTCATGCTATAGATACCCTGCATTTGACCGGGGCTGATACCCGCGATTGAGGCGACATTGATGATACTGCCTCCCCCATTATCGCGCATGATAGGTACGACCTGTTGACACAACCAAACATTGCCCATGATATTCACTTCAATGGTTTTTTGCCACATACTATCTTCGGCATCAAAAAGGGGCCCAAAATGCGGATTCGTCGCGGCATTATTGACCAAAATATCGACCTTACCCCATGTGGCAACCGTTTTCTCAACGAGGGCAGCTAAAGTCTCTTTTTTTCCAGTATGTGCCGCAATAGCCAGGGCTTCACCACCATTTGCGTTAATCGACGCGGCGACTTCATCAAGAGCCTCTTGTTTACGACTTGCGAGGACAACCTTTGCGCCGACTTGGGCAAAATGTTCCGCGATAGATTGCCCAATACCGCGTGATGCTCCGGTGACAATTGCCACCTTACCAGATAAATCATAAGAAGTTGACATACGGTGCTTGCTCCAAATAATAGGTTTAGGACTTACGCAGTTGACTGTTATTTTCGGGCGCAGCACGCTGTCGCCTCTACGATTTCTAGCTTGAAGTGCGTAACGCCTAAGGTTTATAAAAATCCGACTTTTATGGACTGGCTATTTACGTAGAGTCCAAAAAAATATCTTGAAAATGCACAACGCAAAGATGCAAAGGGTGAAAGACGCAAAGGGTGAAAGGCGCAAAGAAAAATTTTGAATAGAAATTTGGCGCTCTTGGCGTTTTGGCGGTTCATAATCAAACTAAGGATAGGTCATTTAGGGAGATATTGCCACAAATCAAACGAGCGACTCGCGCCGCCCGATGATGTTTGCTATTCGTCGTCTTCGGTTTCGCGTTGCAAGATAACAAAACCCCAAACCATTTCAGCCCCAGTGCCACCACCAGAGCCAACAATCTCATAGCCCTCATTAACTAGACGAGTTAGTTCTTCTTCGCCTTGTTCACGCCCTTCACGGTCATTGATAAAGGTTACAATTTTGACTTCTTTTGCCATCAGAAAAAGCCCTCGATGCTTGTAAATATTCTTCCTATTGTATCGCTCTATTGCTATTGCGCTATAAAAGCCCCTTTCGGGGTTTTACCGCGCCTCACACGAGATAACATTGTGAGACAGATGTTAGAGCATTATCGCAGATAGTTTGTTAAACAAGATTGTTAATTTTCATCATCAGCTTGCTGGAGACGCAATAATAACAGGTAATACGGATGGTCTTGCCACTGATTAGCTGAATCGGCATGATGACGGGCTAACCAGATAACTGTTTCGGACGACTCGGCTGCGGCTAAGTGTTCAGCACTCCATTTGGGATGCCAACGCCTGACCACAAACGGGGCATTCCAAAATGTGACGGTATCATCTTGGCTGAGACGGTCATTGAGTTGCGGTAGAAATTTCTCCACTAAAACAGAAATTGTCTTTTGCCAGACCGCCATCTTACAACGCGACTTCCCGACATCGTGTAGTAAAGCCGCCACTGCCAAAGCATGGGGTGTATCGGCTTTTTGGACTAAAACAGAGCGTAGAACATTCAGGCTGTGAAGTTGTTCGCTGCGCCCCATCTGTGTGAAGAGTAGCATTTCGCTATCACTCAGATAATGTTCCGCAAGTGAATAATCCACAGTCTGAGTAAAGGCTAATAATGCCCGAACGCCCTGCCGAATACGCTGAATCGCCAAAGGCTACCCCACCCCAGAAATTAAATAACGTATCCATGAGCCGGGCCCATTGAGTAACATCCCAAGAAAATTGAGTTGCGATAAGCCCATTGAGACCGACGCAAAACTCAGCAGCAGCAAGCCCATCAGTACATAGGTTGTGGCTTGCTGCCAATCGCGCCAGACATAAGCGGGTTGTTGCAAAAAGCGCGACAGAGGCGGTATATTGACACGGATAAATTGTGGAACTTGTTTGCTGCTCAACCAGTACCCCGGTAGCACGCCCATTAGCACACGATAGCCATCAAGTGGGAACAATGGTATGAAGTTGAACACAAAAAGCATCACATTGAACCAGACCCCAATATACAAAAAGATATTGACGAAGTTCATGATAGTGTTAGGTCCACCGGCTGCCGCTAACTCCCATGGTTCAAGACGAAATAGATAGAATACCGTACCAGAATCGCCAAAAATGCGGAATAAAATGCCGAATATGATGGCTTGTATCAGATTCGATACCGGACCCGCCAATGCCACCCAAAATGCCCCCCAACGTGGGTCACGCATCCGTGCTGGGTTGATAGAGACAGACCCCACCGTACCGAAGCCAATCAGCATAATCATCAACCATCCACCCCAACTAATATGAGCAAGCGGATTCAGAGTCAATTTACCATTTTCACGAGGGGTTGGGTCGCCCCAATAATCCGCAGCCCAAGCATGGGCAAATTCATGCAAGCCCATACCGAATAGCAAGACAATCACAATTGAAACGAGTGCCGAAGCTGTAAAATTTCCAAAGAGTAACATGGACATCTCCCATGTAATTGACAATCATAGATGATGGCATTATAGCACAGCAACGTTGATAATTGATTAACAGCAACGGTCAGATTGTCGTGAAATTGGATTTTTTCAACACAATTCTTACATGAAAAATGGGCAATGTGTGTATAACACTATGAATCGCCGATTCGTCGCCTGTTGAATATGCGGCAATTTTGGTAGGATGGCTGTATTTGTTCGCACTGCCAATATGAAGGATTTTTATGAAAGCTATTATTCTCGCTGCCGGACAGGGTACACGCTTGCGCCCCGTAACCCTCACGATGCCCAAATCGCTTGTGCCTGTTGCCAATAAACACCTGATTGAATATGCCATTGATACCATCAAAGGGGCTGGAATCACGGATATTGGTATTGTCGTGAATAATCTGGAGTCACCGATTGTCGCAGCCTTTGATAACGGTCATGGCTTAGGGGTTAAGCTCGAATACATTGTGCAAGATGAGCAATTAGGCTTGGCACATGCGACTGGATTATGCCGCGATTTTGTGGGCGATGAGCCGTTTGCCATGTTTTTGGGTGACAATATATTCCAAGATAAAATGAGTGATTTCATACGGACTTTCCCAGCTTCAAATGCAGATGCCTCAATTGTTCTCGCTGAAGTGTCTGACCCGTCGCGTTTTGGGATTGCGGTTGTTGAGAGTGGCGAAATTAAGCGTGTGATTGAAAAACCTAAAAATCCGCCGAGTAACCTCGCTATTGTGGGGGTTTATCTCTTTCGTAATTCAATTTTTGATGCGATTGGTAAAATTAAGCCATCGGCACGCGGCGAATACGAAATCACGGATGCTATTCAACAGATGATTACTGAGAAAAAAGCGATTACGCCTTATAAAATCAAGGGCTGGTATATTGATGCCGGTAAGCCAGAACCGATTATCTTGGCGAATCAGTTGGTACTAGAAGGTTTACCCTATTCCCCAGCGCCGACACTTAAAAGCGGTAAAATCGAAGGCGATAGTGAGGTATCGCATCGTGTCATCATTGGCGACAACAGCCGCATTGTGAATAGTGTCGTGCGTGGACCGGTCATCATTGGCGACAATACGATTATCCAAGATAGTTATGTCGGACCCTATACAGCCATCGGCGACAATTGCCATATTGAAGGTAGCGAGATTGAAGCCAGTATTGTTATGAATAATTGTGTCATTCGCTTGATTCCGGGTCGGATTGACCGTAGTTTGCTGGCAGATAACGCTCAAGTTGTTTCAACGGAGCGAATGCCTACTGCCTATCGTTTTGTATTGGCAGAAAATACCATCGTTGAAGTATAGTTACAGTGAATCACAGTTTGGTGTTTTTGCGGCAGACAGCATGTATGCTGTCCCTACAAATGACCTATTTTGACCTGAGGGACGAGATATATCTTGTCCGGTGTGACCCCAAAATAGTAATAAGCTGCGAATCTGTGATTTACTGAGTTAATATTAAAGGCGGCGCATCTGTCGTTGTATGTCATTAGCAGAAGCAGTAACTGACTCACAGGGGGAAACAAACTGAATGCCAATACACGACGACCTATATTATGAACAATTGCTGCAACTGATTGAAGCAGGCAAATCCAAGCAAGTCATCCAAGAAATTGTCGCATTGGGAAAAATGACTGAGCAAACATATGTTGTGAGTCGTTTGTATAAAGGCATTTATCCTCATATAGATAAGGCTGCCGCAATCAATATCTATGGCAATTTGCAAACAGTACTCGAAGCCATTGCAGCCAACGCCTTTTTATTCGACCTTGCGCTTTCGGTTGTAGACCAAGGCGACATCCGTGATGACATTCGCAGTGATTTGCAACACGCGATTACGTTGAAGCGCATGTTAGCTCATGCCTTTAAGGAAGCGATTGATTTAGACTACACCCTGACAGACGAGTTAATGCTAGAATTGGATAAGGCACGCGCCATCTTGCAGACCATCATCGCTATCTTGCAAACCGTTTTGCAGAAAAAATAGTGTGCAAATGGGGCAAAGTTGCTATAATCTAACAGACATTAGATTATTTTAGGAGCGTTTTATGTCCGAGCGTTTGGAAGCACATCAGCAGAAATTAGCCGCATCGCGTGCCAAACTCAATGATGCCTTAGACCGCATTGGCGACAGAGGGGACGAACAAATTTATTCTGAGGGCGCACAGTGGACGTTACGTCAATTGGTGATTCATCTGGTGCTTGCCGATGTGGGTCACAATCGGATGCTTTATCATTATGCAGAAGGGAAAGAATTTATCCCAGCCGATTATGATTTGGAACGCTATAATAAACGTTCTGTTGAAAAAAAGGTAGAAATGACATTAGAACAAGCCCGTGGTTCATTGGCACAATCACGTCAAGAATTGCTGGAATGGTTTGATAAGCAAGCCGATGATTCCTTCCTCGATAAAGAAGGTCGCCATGCCACACTGCGGATGATGACTCTGAGTCAAATCATTGATGTCATGTGCGGTCATGAAGAGGGTCATGCTAACGATATATTGGCGATGCTCACTAGCGCAGACTCATAGTCATAAAGTAAGATAGTCAAATCCCCTATTGTCATAAAATACATTTTGTACTATAATTCACAAGTGAAACATAACTTTCTACGCGCCCTGCCAGATGGTGGGGCTTTATTTTGGAGCATAAATGACAGATACCTTCCTAGAACTGGGCTTGCATCCGACACTGTTGGACACGCTCACCGAACTTGGCTATGTCAATCCCACACCCATACAGGCGGCTGCAATACCCGCTTTGCTCGATGGACGTGACGTGTTGGGACAGGCACAGACAGGAACAGGTAAAACGGCTGCATTCACCCTTCCGGTCTTACATCACCTAGACCCCGAAGGCTTGCAGACACTGATTTTGACCCCGACTCGTGAATTGGCGATTCAGGTCTCAGAATCGGTTCATCGTTATGGAAAACGTTTAGGTGTAAAAGTGCTACCGGTTTACGGTGGACAATCTTATGAGCGCCAACAACGTCGTTTAAGAAAAGGTGTACAGGTCGTCGTCGGGACACCGGGACGAACACTCGATTTAATTCGTAAGGGCGTAATGGATGTCAGCAAAGTACGCTTTATGATTTTGGATGAAGCCGACGAAATGTTCAAAATGGGCTTCATTGACGATATTGAAACTATTCTCGGTGCAACACCCGCCGATACACGTCAGACACTACTCTTTTCGGCGACATTTAGCCCTGCTGTTCGCAAAGTGACTAAAAAGCACATGCGGAATCCGCTAGATGTGAGCATTGAAAATGAAGAAGTGACAGGCGACAACATCGCATTGCGCTATTTCATGGTGCGCGATAGAGACAAAGTGACGGCACTATGTCGTGTGCTGGAAGTTGAAACAATTCAGAATACGCTGATTTTCACCCGTACTAAAATAGGGGCAGCAAAACTGGCAGAAACGCTACTAGAGCGCGGTTTCCCAGCATCGGCTATTCATGGTGATTTGGCACAAAACGAACGCGAACGTATTCTCGGACGTTTCCGTGATGGACATTTGACCATCCTTGTAGCAACAGATGTGATGGGTCGGGGTGTCGATATTCCGGAAGTATCGCATGTTATCAATTATGATATCCCACAATTGCCGATTGAATATGTGCATCGTATTGGGCGCACAGGGCGAGCCGGACGGAATGGTGAAGCAATCACCTTTGTTACCAGCCGCGAACGTCACACCCTCCGCCGAATCGAACAATATATCGAACGGCGCATTACGAAGGCTCAACTGCCTAGTCGTGATGATGTGCTAAAAAGCCGTAACGCGCAATTTGAACAGGCTCTTATCAAGCAGATTGAATCAGGACTAGATGACAATTATGCTGATGTGATTGATAGTCTGGTCGAAAAGGGGTATAGCCCTGACCAAGTGATTGTCGCTGCGGTTCAAATGTTGCGAGAACGTGAATTTCAATATCCATTGGAAGAAATACGCGCCGTCTCAGAAAAATCGAGCCGCTATGACCGCAAGCAGCGCGGCAGTTATAATGACCGTAAATCCAGTAATGGTGGACGTGACCGCAATCGCAAAGGACGCGGTGGCAAACGGCATAATGACGAAAATATGGTACGCTTACGCATGGATGTTGGACGCACAAGCGGTGTCAAGCCGGGTGATGTGATTTATAGCGTTGCCAGTACAGCCAACATTCCCGGACGAGTCATTGGCGCGATTGATATTCAGAAAGAAATCACCTACATTGATGTGCCGATAGACCATGTGGACTCTGTTTTACGGCGCATGAAACGCGGCGGCAAACTGCGCGGACAAAATGTAACCCTCACTCGCGCCTAAGCATCAACATCAAATCTTATCAAATCTTGAAGAAGCCCTACAATTTGGCAGGGCTTTTTTGATACTACTTTTTTTTCTTCTTCTGGATTTTCTTCCACTGGTCACGTAGCGTCACAGTCCGATTGAAAACCAACTTCTCTGGCGTAGAATCGGGGTCAACTGCGAAGTAGGCTAAACGCTCAAATTGGAAACGGTCTCCAGCTTTCGCATTTTGGACACTCGGCTCAACATAAATCGGGTCTAGGACAAGCAGTGAGTCGGGATTGAGAAATTCGAGAAAATCTTTGTCAGCATCTTTATCTGGAAATTCTGCTGTGAAGAGGTGATTATAGAGGCGTGCTTCAGCTTGAATGGCATGGTCAGCCGACACCCAATGCAATGTCGCTTTCACTCGACGACCATCCGGCGCATAACCGCCCTTTGTTTCAGGGTCATAACTACAGCGCAATTCGGTTATATTACCCTCATCGTCCTTGATGACATCGGTACAGGTGACATAATAGCCATAACGCAAACGGACTTCGCGTCCCGGTGCGAGACGATAGAATTTCTTCGGGGGGTCTTCCATGAAATCATCATGTTCAATATAGAGCGTTTTCGAGAAAGGAACAGTGCGTTTTCCTGCCAATTCATCTTCGGGGTTATTGACCGCTTCCATATGTTCGACCAAATCATCGGGATAATTTTCGATGACCAGCTTGAGTGGGTTGAGAACTGCCATCACACGATTCGATGTGGTGTTCAAATTTTGACGGGCGTAATATTCTAACTGTTGAATTTCAACGACACCATTGCTCTTGCTCACGCCGACCCCATCTGCAAAGTTACGAATGGAGTCCGGAGTGTAGCCGCGTCGTCGCAAACCCGCAATCGTCGGCATACGGGGGTCATCCCAACCTGTGACATGCCCTTCTTGTACCAACTGAATCAGTTTACGCTTACTCAAAATTGTATAGGTCACATTGATGCGAGCAAACTCAATCTGCTGTGGGTGGAAAATTTCAATATTGTGCAAATACCAATCATACAATGGGCGGTGGTCAGCATATTCCAACGTACAAATTGAGTGGGTAATACCTTCGATTGAATCCGACTGACCATGTGCGAAATCATACATCGGATAGATTTTCCACTTGTCGCCTGTGCGCGGATGATGGGCATCCAAAATACGATACATTGCTGGGTCACGCATATTCATATTGCCCGATGACATATCAATTTTCGCCCGTAGCACGGCTTCCCCTGCTTTGAAACCGCCATTTTTCATTTTCTCAAAGAGTTCCAGATTTTCCTCGGCAGAGCGATTACGATAGGGACTATCTTTACCGGGTTTCGTCAGTGTGCCGCGATATTCTCGCATTTCTTCGGGGCTGAGTTCATCAACATATGCCTTGCCCTCACGGATGAGTTGCTGTGCCATCTCGTACAATTCATCAAAATAATCGGAGGCAAAGTATAGTCTATCACCCCAATCATAGCCCAACCACTTGACATCATGGGTGATAGCATCAATATATTCCTGTTCTTCTTTGGCGGGATTGGTATCATCAAAACGCAAATTACAGAGACCACCATAAGCCTCTGCGATACCAAAGTTCAGGCAGATAGAGGCGGCGTGTCCGATGTGCAAATAGCCATTCGGTTCCGGTGGAAAGCGCGTATGCACACGCCCTTCAAAACGCCCACTTTTATTGTGTTCGTCGATAATGTCACGAATAAAATTCGACTTCGGCTTGTCGTTATCAGTCATTGCTTCACTTTCTATAGTTTGCTGCGGAAATCACTCTCAAAGCATAACGATAATCAACGCGGTATTCAATGCTGGGTGAAGTGGACTCTGTGCCTACAGCATTTTTCAAGAAAAAGCATAACACAGAGAATCGGAGAATCAGAGGCGCAGAGCATAATTTTGAATAGGTTTCTTTGTGTTCTTTGAGCCTTTGTGGTTCATCTTTTTTGTATATCTTTCCAGACTCTACTTTAAGGTTGTGCATAGAGCGCCAAAACAGCCGGAACAGGGTCAAGCGAGGTGAGCATGTAATTATCAACCGAACGAAGCATCATAGTTGAACCGCCTCCATCCAAATTGAAGGCGTGGACAAAGCCGATATCTGTCGTGACAAGGTATTGACTCAGCGCATACAGACTAGAGCCAAAACCGGGTGTCACCATCATGATGACTCGTCCCTGTGCATCTATGCCAATAACGGTGCGGCGCGATGGCGTGGTATCGTTACGATTGTTATAGACTGCCTGACCGTTATACACCAGCATCGGGAAAGCCTGAATCGCTTGCTCATAAGCCTC
Source organism: Anaerolineae bacterium (assembly GCA_030950085.1). Taxonomy (GTDB): domain Bacteria; phylum Chloroflexota; class Anaerolineae; order Aggregatilineales; family Phototrophicaceae; genus JAUZRW01. The sequence goes on along the minus strand of JAUZRW010000165.1, from coordinate 11,511 downwards.
GCCCTGATACGGCTGCTGTGTATTCCAGCGAATCCCAACTGAGCCATTTTGTACAAAAAATGTCCCCCCTCTATCGCTGTAAGCCCGTCCATAAGCGAACCCATCACTGATGAGCAAACCGAGTATGATGTTTTCTGGGGTATAAAAGTTCGCATTGATGATGACCATTGCCCCTGTTAGTTCATCACGCCATTCACGAATTGTCAGCGCGTCACCCTCACGATAATGAACCCGAAATGTATATTGTGTGGGGTCAATACGAATGGTTTCATAAGCAAAACCCTCATCCGTCACAACCCAGCGTTGTTGGATGCCATTGGCAATCGTTTCCCAGCCGTCAGGGGTCGCTGTCATAGACGGCGTAGCCGCAGTAGGCACAACAGTAGTTGGCGGAGTCGCAAGATTACAAGCAAAAATTAGCGAAATCAGCAGCAGTAATGATAGGCGCATCACATCCTCAGAGAAAAACCTATTGGCAGTTCATAGTCAAAGAAGAAAAACAGGCATGACAAAAATCACACCCGCTCTGCTAATGAGTCCCCTCGCCTGTGGGAGAGGGGATTTAGGGGTGAGGGCAATCGCTTAGAGAAACTTATCCATGCGCTCGATAATGGCAGAGGCAAATTCGCTAGTTTTCACTTCATTGGCATCATCCATCTGACGCGCAAAGTCGTAGGTCACGATTTTGTCAGCAATCGTGGCTTCATAGGCTTTGGTGATGAGGTCAGCCGCATCAAACCAATCGAGATGCTCGAGCATCATCACACCACTGAACAAGAGCGAACCGGGATTCACTTTGTCGAGGTTGGTGTATTTCGGTGCTGTGCCATGTGTAGCTTCAAAGAGCGCAATTTCATCACCGATATTGGCACCGGGCGCAATCCCAACACCCCCGACTTCGGCAGCAATCGCATCACTGAGGTAGTCGCCGTTGAGGTTGGTTGTCGCCAGTACATCATATTCTTTCGGACGTAGCAGCATCTTCTGGAAAGCGATATCGGCAATCACATCTTGAATGAGGATTTTACCGTCTGGCACTTTACCGCCATGATTAGCTGCCATATCTTCCCAGCTAATCGTTTCTTCGGGGAATTCTTCTTTTGCTAGTTCATAGCCCCAGTTCATGAATGCGCCTTCGGTGAACTTCTGGATATTGCCTTTATGAACGAAGGTGACACTGCTACGCTTACGTTCAATAGCATACTTAATCGCAGCGCGAATCAGGCGCTTGCTGCCAAATTCACTCACAGGCTTGACACCCAACCCTGCCCCTTCAAAGAAACCTGTGACACCCATTTCTTCACGCAAGAATTTTTCGAGTTTCGCTTGTTCTGCTGTTCCCGCTTCAAATTCAATACCGGCATAAATATCTTCGGTATTTTCGCGGAAAATCACGACATCCACATCTTGCGGATTCTTAACCGGACTCGGCACGCCTTCAAACCAGCGCACCGGACGTACACAGCTATATAAATCAAGCACTTGGCGCAAGGTTACATTCAAGCTACGGAAGCCACCACCAACAGGGGTTGTCAAGGGACCCTTGATGCCGACTTTGTAGTCGCGGAAAGCCTGAAACGTTTCTTCTGGCATATAGTCGCCATCATAGACACTCGCCGCTTTTTCGCCAGAATAGACTTCCATCCATGAAATTTGCTTCTTGCCACCATAGGCTTTTTCAACTGCCGCATCCCAAATACGCTTGCTGGCAGTCATGATATCATAGCCAATACCATCGCCTTCAATGAATAGTAGAATCGGGTTATCTGGCACATTCATTTTGCCATCAGTGAATGTGATTTTTTCGCCTGTATCAGGAACGACAATTTTATCGTAAGCCATCTTGTAAAATACTCCTTAGAATCATTATCGAATTGACATTAAATAACGGCAAGATTATAGCACAACCTGATGCTTGCCTGTATGTACCATTGCAGGAGGAAATAGATGATGAATGGCACATTTCGGATTGAAGTCGGATTGAAGAAGGTCGGCACATAGGGTCGATTGTATTCACTGCAAGCCACAATATGCTTGATTTTCGTGTATAATAGACGTAAAAGAGCCATGTGAGGATGCGATATGGTGACTGTAGAAATGCCGATAATCGTCAATGCCACAGGGAAAATTATCGCTTTTGATGTGCCAGAAGATGTCTATATGCGTGATTATGCAGAGGATTTCTGTGAATGGATTGATGGGACGGTTATCAAGATGTCACCCGTACATGAGAAACATGACAGGCTAACACGTTACCTGACTCGCTTGATTGAGGCTTACTTAGAATTACGTCCAATTGGAGATGTACGCCAAGAACCCTTCGTTATGCGCTATGAGTATGAGCAAGAGGGTAAAAAGAAACGTCGTAGCCGTGAACCTGATATACAAGTTATTCTCGGTGAAAATCAAAAGAATCTTCAAAAGACTTATATGGATGGAGCAGCAAATATTGTGATTGAAGTTGTGTCACTAGAAAGTGCTGCACGCGATTATGGCGAAAAGTTCCATGAGTATGAGCAAGCCGATGTACCCGAATATTGGATTATCGACTCGATTAAAGAGGAATGCCGCTTTTATTTGTTGAATGATAAGAAAACTTTTGTGCCACAAGAATTTGAAGATGAATACGCCGTTGCCCAAATGTCGGACTTGAAAATTCATGTACCAACCTTGTGGCAAGAAAATCTACCGGGTCCGGGTGCCACATTCAAATCTGTTGCGAAAATGCTAGAAGGTGATTAGCTCTTCCTCGTGCAATCCACCAAAGAAGCCTTGTGCAGATTTCCCACTTGCGCCATGTGTGACAATGAATCAAAATTAAGGCAACTTTCATTAAGGTACACACACGCAGGGAAAATCATATGAGTGACTCGCTACCCTCTAATGATGAGGTTGAGGCTTACAGTCAGCAGATTTCGTGGCAAGTTATCGAGCAGCAAAAACGGCGTTTTAACGATAAGCTGAAACAACTCGCAAACGAATCGACTGACGACGAACTCTTCCTTGAAGACCTCTCAGAAGCAACCGACACCCCCATCTCGATACTCTATCCCGAATCGGATAAAGGCAATGTCATCTTAGGTAACATCAATGGTCAGCAGCATATTCTCGCTAGTTTTGTCAGCAAACGCTATCGAGACGAGAAAACCGCTTTACAAGCAGCCGTTCCCTATAATTTCAATCCTAGTGTAAATCATCGAAACCTGCATGAAAGCCATAATCCGACGACTGAACTACGGGCGCTAGGAGCAGAACTCGAATTAGGGCTGTATTATCCCGATGGCACAATGCCGACAGAAGAAGATGTATTGAAGTTTTCAGATGTCTATCGCACCTATGCGCGGACACTCGGCATAACACCCACCGTTGACCGTGAGGCGTGTATGTACCAAGTCGAAGTGCATGTGGCACCCGGTATTGGTTATCATCGGACTCGCCATGCCATAGAAAGTATCATGAAATCGCTGATTGGCGCGAGTCAGGCAAGCGGATTATATACCGCGATTATGTCTGCCTATCCTGTTTTGAGTGATTTTAAGCTCACGGATAACGCGAAAGTCCACACTGCCGTGGATGTCATGCGCGAAGTGAATGCCCATTTTCCACAATATGTCGAAGCAATGGATGTTGCCCGTCAGCGTTATCATATGGATGCCAATGCCAATGTTGTCCAAATTTTTCGGATGCAAGGCTGCCATATTCATCTCGATATTGCTGGACGTAGCGAGGCGTTAGGTTTATTTACATTCTATACCATGCTACGAAGCGCCACAGCGATTGCAAATGCAGCATTTCTCAAAGGGGGACCCTTCGTCAATGGGACATGCGACCCTGAATTGCTTTGCACCCGTGAATACATCCGCAGCACCACCGTCACCGGACGATATCTTGAATTGCCTTTAACACCGCATCTATCTGATGATGGTTTGGAACGCTACGGCAACTTGCTCAAAGTAGAACGCGCCAACGCTGCTATTCGTGGTTTGCTGTGTGAAAGTGGTCTTGGTGAAGATATCTCTGTGATGCACAACCCGATTGGACGTGTGCGCCCTGATTTGGGAACAAATAAGCGTATTTGCACGATAGAATCGACTGGAATGCCTATCAATATCAGTGCCTCACGCCAAGCTGCTGTCCTCGCAGATTTTGAGTTTACGCACGTTCTGGTTGAGAATTATTATCGTAAATATGGCACAGATTTAGAACCCATGAGGCAAGATGACGATTTATGGGATTTAATCGGTCCCTTGACGACAGCGAAATATCAAGAGCTACAAGATTGTTCTGACCGTGAAGGGTCGGATATTCGTATCGAGACCGCGAGTGGCAAAAAAATGACTCTCGCAGAATTTTATGAGATGAAACGTCTGCACATGCACCGTACTCTGATTGATTTTCCGGCGATTAGTCCGCGTGATATTGATGATGTCTACATGAGTATCAGTCGGATGCTTGTTCCGCCGAGTGGTCGTGTCGCACAAACTCCAGAAGAATATATCGCTGACCCAACGCGCCGTAGTACCGGCAATTGGGGGCAAATTTTACGCGATGCCTTCCTTGATGAAGGGGGAACACTCGGCGAACACAATCCTGAAGCTGTTTTGCGCGTGACCAATCGTGTCCATGAAGCGTTAGTCAAGAGATATGCCCAATAATCATAGGCATAGATTATCTGCATTGACACCCTCAGCAGCAAAGCGGCTGCCATCGCGCCAATCATACACTGTTAGATAAACAGTAAAGGCTTCGCGTCGTAACCTAAACGGAATTTCCAGTGTGCGTTCTTCTATATAAAAGATATTAGGTTGCCATGCCAACATGCTTACTGGGAGTTCCCCCGTATTGAAAGGATTCAAGTGGATGGCTTGTGGCGCACCATCGGATTGTGTCAATAAATCGCCTGTCCGTTTATTGATAACCTGTACACCGACACTGTATTCTTGCGCTAATGGTGCATCAATTGACCACCACAAGCGAAGCCGAATTGTGCTGCCTTCTGGACGTAGAACTTGCGCTGTTTCAATACCATCATCATCTAGCACTTCCGCGCCATGAAAACGTACATTATTTTCAAAGAGAGTGCCTTCAACATCAGGCGGCAAACTATACAATTGGAAGAAAAAATCGGGCGTGCCGCTAAATGCTCCCGGCGCACGACGGGCTTGTACATCAGCAAACAGCGTATCATCTTCTTGCCCACTGGTTCGCACATACCAGATACGTTGATAGTCATTGCTTACTTCGCTTATCAGACGCACATCATTCTGAAAGTAAACACGCATATAATAATCCCACTGCTCTAAGCGCCCACAAGAACACTCAGGGTCAATCATGACCACATCACCGGGTTGAAGATGTTCTGCCAGCCAAGCGAAATTTTGCTCAAAAACAGGACTGCGCTCCTTATAAGACGCGATATCTTGTGGCGTAAACAACAGTGCAATCAAGACAATGCCGACAATAGTTGACGCTATTTTGGGCAAACGCGACAATCCATATCCTATCCAGAGGGCAATGCCTAACGCAATCCACCAAGAGTAGCGTGCGCCGAAAAAATTTGTCCGCGAATGAACGGCATACAACAGCAACGGACTCAAGACTATCCACATCACAATCACAAGAAAAACCATCTTTTGGGCATAATGAGTTACACCAGATTTCCCTCTGAAAATAACATCCCTACGTAGGGGCGTACCCATGTGTGCGCCCGTTTTGAGTTTTTCATCACTTTGCGGCATGATAGTTCTGTTAATAATAATCATCACAGTAGCGAGTAAAATCAACGCGGCCCATACCCAAAATGCTGCGCCGAGATAATCCTGATAAATTTCAATGAAGGCTTGCGGTAGAGGCGGTAATATCAGGTTCAGTTCAACAGCAGTACGAGTAGCAACCATGCCGATTTTGCCCTGAATCTCGACTGCGGCGCTGATAAACGCTGTCATACTCGGAAGCCACCAACGCCAAATGTTGCGCGGATACAGAAATAGCGAAAACATACCTAGCACCAAAAAGGCGAAAACGGCTGATAATGTCAGGTAAAACATAGTCGCCATCAACAAGCCTAAGACTATTCCCCGTTTGATTGCCGGGCGCTCAAAATAACGCAGCACTAGAATCAAGCCAAGTGGCAGCAACATCATGACCACTGCATAAGCACGCAATAACACACTCAAATACACCACATAGCCCAAGCCGGCATAGGCTAACATGCTTAACCAAGCCGCCCGTTCGCTATGAAATAATTTTCGGGCGAGATGATACGTCAGTGCCACACTCAGCATGAAGGCGAGTACCGATGACAGTCGCAAAGCTATCGGACGAATCCCGACAAGCAATCGCCATGCCCCCAGCGTGAGATAAAAGAGTGGCGACCAATCAAAGGGTGTGCGAGCGATAATCTCTTGTGGTGAGCCGAAAGTTTGCCAGATTGACCATACCTCGTCATGGTCAAATGATAAGTCTGCCAACAGTAATAGGCGACTTGCGGCAATCAATAATAGCGTCATTGTACCTGTGGCAAGGCGAGTTTGGCGTGTTTTTTGTTGCATGGTATCAATCGAATAAACGCGGAATAATCGTGCAGATTATTTCAGTCGATACGTGGCGTGTCAAGGAATTGTCTCAAAGTGCCGTTTCGATTGAATTCAATTGTTTGCCCCATCCACATTCTCACACTACAATTATGGCATAATCGAAATTGGCTCATTATTAAAGTGAGGATATATGTCACCTATTCTTGAAGTATTGATTGGCATGGTATTTATTTACAGCTTACTCAGTATCCTTGTCACCCAAATCAACGCTGTGATTGCTAATTCTCTAAAACTCCGCGCCAGACATCTGCGAGATGGTATTGAGCAGTTGGTTAAAGATAAAGAAATTCTGGCAAAAGTGTTGTCCCATCCGTTGGTCGATATGGTTGAAAGCAATATGGTTTTGCCTGACCAACGCCTTGATGATGAACAGGTCGAAGCCATTATTACAAATACCCTCAAAAATGTGACATGGATTGCACCGCAAAACTTCACCAATGTTTTGTTGAATATTATTCGCGTCGATAGTGACCAAGAATTATTTGGCGCATTGCTTAATGTGATTGACGGGATGCCATCCGGCGAAGAACGACGACGGCTGCGCTTGTTGGTCAACCAAATTACCACGACTGGCGAAGGGGTTGATAGACTGCGTAAATATATTGCCGGCTTTGAAGATGAGGCCTATCGGCAAGGTCTAGTAGAGGTTCTGGCAGATATTGACAGCGAAATTGCCGAACTTGGCTTAGAACCAGACTCCAATATTGCACTAATGGCCGGCTTACGCAAAGTCAAAAACCCATACCTGAGAAATGCCCTATCGACTATCTTAGCGACATCAAAAAGTTTAGAAGAAGCTGAGGCGAAAATTGGTCAATGGTTCGATAATGGCATGAGCCGCGCTTCTACTGCCTTCCAGACGACCATGCAATATTGGTCACTCGGTATTGGCTTGCTAATTGCGGTTGTGCTGAATGTCGATTCGCTATTTATGGCACAAAGTTTGTGGAATGACCCTGCTTTACGTGACGCTCTCACCATTGCCGCAGAACAGGTCAATATTGCTGATTTACAAGCACAGGTCGATACGGCACAAACACAAATTGACGACACAACAGACGGTGGCACAGATACAAGCCAGCAAAGTGATGCCGTGGCTACTCTAGCAGAATCATTCGCTGCGGCTAGTGCAACCGCCCAAGATTTGTCCGAGTTACGCTTGCCACTCGGTTGGAGTTTTGAGGGCTTAGGCGATGCTGACGAAGCGACAGATGCCCGTGTCGGCAATGCGCGTTACTTGTGGAACTTCATACCCGGAAATTATAGCGGCTGGTTCGTATTGTGGCTGGCGAAAATCATTGGCTTGGGTGCAACCATGATTGCTATTGCACAAGGCGCACCTTTCTGGTTTGGAATCTTACGGCGATTATCATCGGGCAAATGATGGTCGCAAGCGTATTGCATCACATTTGCATGAGATATCTTTGGGCAAGATAGGTCTGTCTTGCCCTAAACACAACATTACCCGACAATTTTCTGACCCAAGTCACCGCCTTCTTTGAGCATCGCTGACACCATCGCATTGGTGCGTGCTTCGGCATAAATCCGCAAAACGGGTTCTGTGCCACTCGGACGAATCAACAACCAGCTATTATCCGCCAGATAGAACTTGATTCCATCCATAGTATTCACACGCACGACTGCTTCACCTGCAAGAGTAGCAGGTGCTTGACTCTCTAACAGGCTGACAATCTCTTTTTTGGCAAGAAGTGTCGATAAACGAACATCGTTCCGCGCATAACAGGTGGGTCCATACGTTTGCTGTAAATCGGCAACAATCTCATGCAGTGGCGCATTATGATAAGCCATCACTTCCAAAAGCAACAAGCCCATGAGGATACCATCGCCTTCAGGAATATGACCTTTCACACTGATACCGCCACTTTCTTCGCCACCGATGAGGACATCGCGCTGCATCATCAAATCGGCAATGTGATTGAAGCCCACAGGTGTTTCATGAAGCGTCAAACCATATTCTGCCGCCATATTGTCTATCATAAATGTGGTCGAAATCGTTTTGACGACTTCCCCTGTCATCCCTTTATTCTCAACCAGATGACGCAATACAAGCGCAAAAATAGTATGGGGGTCAACAAAATTACCCTGTGCATCCACTGCGCCAATACGGTCAGCATCACCATCAGTTGCCAAGCCGACATCAGCATGAACGCGCTGAATTGCAGCACTTAATTCTGTGAGATGTTGCACAATCGGTTCAGGATGAATCCCTCCAAAACCCGGATTCATATCGCCACGAATTTCTGTCACACGGGTACGAGTGCGTGATAACATCATATTCAGTGAACCGCGTCCTGAGCCATACATTGCATCAGTGACAATGGTGAGTTCGCGGTCACTGATTTTATCCAAGTCGATAAATTCGCTCAGATGTTGATAATAAATCCATGTGGGGTCAAAGCGCCGAATTAGCTTCGAGTCCATCGCTTCTTGATAATCCAGAATGTGCGCGCCACGCCCCTCTTGCTCAATGACTCTCAAGTAATGCTCAACGAGTGAGGCTTGTTCTTTTGTGGCACTGCCGCCATACGATGCCTTAAGTTTGAAGCCGTTATAGCGCGGTGCGTTGTGACTCGCCGTGATGACGATTCCGGCGGCGGCTTTTTTATCAATCACATTGTAAGAAATCGCAGGTGTTGGCGCATCAGCCCGTGAAAGCCATGCAATAATCCCATTGCCAGCCATCACACGAGCTGTTTCTATGGCAAAACGGTCTGAGAGGAAGCGCGTATCATAGCCAATCACCACTTCTGGCGCGTCTATGCCTTTATGTTGCGCCAATATCGAATCCGCGACAGCTTGTGCCACGAGGCGTAAGTTAGCGAAGGTAAAGGTATCCGCGATGACAGCCCGCCATCCGTCCGTACCAAAACTAATCATTTGTTATCCTTTGTTAGATGAAATCCATTTTCAACTTCATATTGATAAGTTGTCATAATAGCAAACAAACCAAATTGCTTATGTTGAAATTATAATCGAGATTGTACTGCTTAAAGAGTTGCACTTTGTTGCAATTTGAAAATGTTGAAAGCAATTTTTCAAATTAATCAGGCATTTCTTACCGCAATATTTACAATTTCTCATGGATAAAATCATGCTATAATTAATCCAAGAAGCTGGCAAAGTTTTTTGACATAAATAGGGACAAAAATGCGGACATATCAAAAGACACATAGTTGGATAAATTTTAAGATTGACTTACAACAAGCAGATTACAAGTTGTGGTTGTTACTCGGTGAAGCGGCGGCAAAATGTGAGCATGTAGCAGGTGTCTTGTTGCAACCGAAACTGGCGCTACTTTTACACACTGTTTTCCTGACAAAAGGTGTCTATAGTACAACAACAATCGAGGGCAACACTCTGACAGAAGAAGAAGTCAAACAACGCTTAGAAGGCAAACTGAAATTGCCATCTTCTAAAGAATATTTGGGACTCGAAATTGACAATGTTTTGGAAGCGTACAACTTAATCGGACAAAAAACACTTGAAGCTAGTGAATTTGAGTTATCCGTTGATGAGATAAAAGAGTACAATCGGCTCGTACTGCAAAATTTACCCCTAGAAGAAGATGTGATACCCGGTGAAATACGACAGCACAATGTCACTGTGGCTCGTTATTTGGGTGCACCTCCTGAAGATTTGAGTTATCTACTGGAAGAAACCTGCAAATTTTTGAATGACTTCACAGGTATTACTAAACCTGCCGTTTTGGGTATCCTGAAAGCCATTATTGCCCATTTGCACATTGCTTGGATACACCCCTTTGCTGATGGCAATGGACGAACAGCCCGTTTGGTTGAATTCCAAATTCTCTTATCGGCAGGTATCCCGACAACATCTGCCCATTTGCTCAGTAATCATTATAACGAGACGCGGAGTGAATATTATCGCTATCTGGCACTTTCTAGTAAAGATGAACAAGGTATTTTGGCATTCATCCAATACGCTTTGCAAGGTTTTGTCGATAATTTAGATATGCAAATCAAACTAATTGAAGCCCAGCAAAGGATAGTATCATGGCGCGATTATATTTTTGAGACCTTCCGCATGGAGACAAAAGGGAGTCTAGTCGATAATCGACGGCGCAAACTCATTCTTGACTTGTCAGATAAGTTTTTTTCGGAAGGTATGCAAGGGGTTCATATACCGGAAATTCGCTATATTTCGCCTCGCATTGCAGAAGCATATGCCGACAAAACGGATAAGACAGTTCAAAACGATATCTCGAAACTAGAGAAATTGGGCTTAGTCGTAAAAACGATTGACGGTATTCAGCCTAATATTGGAATTATGCTGGCATTTCTGCCTCAAAAACGAATCAATCAGTCATAGCGTATTAAGGCGAATCGTTGACTCGCCCCCAAAATGTGCATTACCGTAATCGAATGACATACAAGCTATACGGTGGTAAAGGTACATCAATCGGGATGTAGTCCGTAAAGCCGCCGTTTTCATTGAGCATGGGCAAATTGGCTTCGGCATCATGGGTGCTGAAAATCACTTCGGCACTGGTAAATTCGCTGAATGGACTGGTTTCAATGTCAAAGGTGTAATCTTCTGCTTCACGGTCATCAAGATTAAGAACGACGAGTAATGTTTCATCATCGATATAGCGCAAGTAGCCCCATGCCGCCCGATAAGACGAATCGACAGGAATCGTCGCGCCATATTGCAGCGCAGGATGGGCATTTCGCAAATGAATCAGATTGCGATAATGACTTAATAACGAATCAGGGTCATCTATTTGTCCAGCAATTGTGCGCGATTCAAAGCCCTCTTCAAGTGCTTGCCATGGCGTGCCGGATGTAAAGCCGCCTGTTTCGGGGGTAGCATCCCAAGGTAGTGGACGACGAATGAAATCATCTGGTTTGCCACCCATCATGCCGATTTCTTCCCC
>JAUZRW010000164.1 GCA_030950085.1 Anaerolineae bacterium | reverse complement strand
TAATCCGATGGAGTGGGTTGAATTCAATATTGCCCTTATCTGGCAGGGAGGATATGAACATCTACGTCCGGTAGACCCCGATATGATGCGCGAAACGTGGGATTCATGGGGACATACAGGCGATATCATCCCCGATGAGATTGCAGCATGGCTATGGGGAGACGGTTCGCACGAACGCTACGAATCTTATACTCGTGAGCGTCATGCTAATCCGCTACTACGACGTATCCGACTAGCCCTTGCGCGGCGCGGTTGGGTCAAAAGTGTTGAATGGGATACACATCACAAATAAGCTCCTTTCGGAGTTTCATCTCATCTCACACAAAATTGTAAAGTGAGAATAGCGTTTATAGGGTCATCACCGTTACTTTGTTAAACAAGAGGGTATCAATTCAATGATATTAAAAGTGCTAAGTGTATTTGGTACGCGCCCAGAAGCTGTGAAAATGGCACCCGTCATTCTGGCATTAAATAGGCATCCTGATATTCATAGTGTGATATGCTTTACGGGGCAACACCGTGAAATGGTGCAGCCTATTTTGGAATTATTCAATATTAACCCTGATTACCAACTAGACATTATGCAACCTAATCAATCACTTTCCGCATCGACATCGCGTTTGTTTAGCAGTCTGGATACAGTCTTAGAAGCTGAAAAACCGCATTGGGTACTCGCGCAAGGCGATACAACAACGGTCATGGTCTCCGCTATCACGTCTTATTATCAACGTCTCAAGTTTGGTCATATTGAAGCGGGTTTACGAACCTATGACAAATATAGCCCCTTCCCAGAAGAGGGGAATCGCCTGATTGCTGATGTACTGGCGGATGCTTGTTTTGCACCAACCGCAAAGGCGCGAGACCGTCTCATAGCAGAAGGTATCCCAACAGACCGTATTATCCTCACAGGTAACACAGTAGTAGATGCTGTTTTAGATATTTCAAAGCGACGCTATCAAAGTTCGATTGTAGACAGCCTACCTGCCGATAAACGTATTGTCTTGGTGACAGCCCACCGCCGCGAAAGTTTTGGCGAACCTTTGCGCCAATTGTGTTATGCCCTGAGCGATATTGCCAAGCGATTTGATGATATTCATCTGATTTATCCGGTACATCTCAATCCACAAGTGCAACATCCGGTCTATGAAATCTTAGCGGATGTTGCCAATATCAGCCTGATTGCTCCTCTAGCGTACCCTGACTTAATAGCTATAATGCGTCGCGCTACACTGATTTTGACGGATTCTGGCGGGATTCAGGAAGAAGCGCCAACGTTCAAAGTCCCTTTATTGGTGATGCGAGATACAACCGAACGTCCAGAAGGCATTGAGGCAGGCAAAGCGAAATTGGTTGGGACATCGCGCACACGCATTGTTGAAGAAGCGACTGCCATTTTGACCAACCCAAAACTGGCACAAGCCATGCAGGGCGATAATCCTTATGGCGATGGTCAAGCTGCACAACGGATTGTCGATTACTTGTTAAGGGCAAGTAATGGTTGATATCTCTTTGATTTCGATTGTCTTGCCAACCTATAACGGTGAACGCTATTTAGACGAATCAATACAAAGTGTGATTGACCAAACCTATACCCATTGGGAACTCATTATTGTGGACGACCACTCGACAGATAACACAGCGCAAGTGATAGCAAAGTGGGTCAAGCGCGATAACCGTATCCGCAGTATCCGCCATGTGCAAAACAAAAAGTTACCCGCCGCTTTGAATACAGGCTTTAGGGCTGCCAAAGGCGATTTTTTCTCATGGACATCTGACGATAATCTCTATCGTTCCCATGCCCTAGAAACGATGCTCCATCATCTACAAAGCCATCCCGAAGTTGATTTGATTTATAGCGACTATACTTTGATAGATGATAATGGACATATGCTGCGTGAAGTTCGTGTTGCCCCGCCAACTATGCTTGTTACCAAGGCGACTGTCGATGCTTGTTTTCTCTATCGACGGATTGTACATGAGCAATTGCAGGGTTATGATGAAAACGCATTCCTCCTAGAAGATTACGATTTTTGGATGCGCGCTTCGATGCACTTCCACCTACAGCCACTGCATCAAGACCTCTATCTCTATCGGCATCATGAAGCCTCACTCACAACTCTAAAACGGCGACAGGTCATGGAGCGACGCGAAGCCATGCTCATCCAACATTTACCTCATTTACACTGGGCAACGCATGTTCACTTAGCACGGGGTTATCTGCATGTGAGCGAATTAGCGAGAGAAAATGGTGCAAAAAGAAAAGCCATTCGCTATGTGTGGAAATCCCTGCAATATGCCCCATTTGTGGTAGTGCGTCATTATGCAAAAGCACTCATGCCTAAATTCTTGTTAAAATACGCCATCCAGTTTTATCAGCAGATAAGGCGGCGACATTCCTCATGACAGTGAGCATTACAAGCAGTTGGGATGATGGGCATGTGCTAGATTTGCGCGTCGCAGACATGCTTGACCGTTACGGACTCACAGGGACGTTCTACATTGCACGAGACTTTCTTGATGAGCGTATGAGCGACAGCCAATTACAAGACTTGGCACAACGTCATGAAGTCGGCGCACACACCCTAACACACCCTGTTCTGACTGAGATTTCGCTAGAACAGGCACGCGATGAAATTCATGGCTCAAAAATCTGGCTAGAAGATGTTTTAGGTCAGGAAGTCACTTCATTTTGTTATCCGAAGGGCGCGAATAATCTTGCTTTGCAACAAATCGTCGCTGATGCGGGTTATGTTATGGCACGCACCGTTGATAAATTCACTTTTTCTGTCGGCGATAATCCCTATTGTGTGCCAACAACCCTACAAATCTACCCTTATCCTCTACGACCTTTGCCCCGTATCGCGTTTTGGCGTGGTTGGCGCAGCCGCCTACAACCCCTATTAGACGCATTGCCCACACTGCGTACTTTTCGACTCGGCGCAAAAACTTTATTCAACTGGCAAGTATTCGCAGAATCGCTCTTGCAGACAGCCGCACAAGAAAACGGAATCTGGCATTTATGGGGGCATAGTTGGGAGATTGAGCGTTACGATTTGTGGGATGCGCTAGATAATATATTGCAAACCGTTGCCGCTTATGATAATAGTCAATCAGTGACCAATAGCGGTCTCATCACGCATTCCTAACCTGAATCGAACGCAGAATAGAACTAAATGCCTAGACAAAACAGGGCAATTAGATTTTACAGGCAGCCAATAATAGCATATAATAATGTTACAAACAGCATTGTATTCAATAATGCAGCAGTTTGAAGAAGGGTATTGCTAATGGCAGATTTCATTCCGCGAAATGCACATGACTTTGTTCAGCACGAAAATGCTAAGTTAAAAGAGGAAAATGAAACCCTGAAAAGCGAAGTTCGTAGTCTGCGGCAATTTGTCCTCAGCTTAGACCGCCTCTATCATGTGACAGATTCCTTGAAAGATGACAGCCAATTATTCCCATTTTTGAGGAATACACTCGCCAATGCGATGAAATTACTCAATGCCCCCGATGGTTCTTTGGCGCTTTTGGATGAAGATACGCAAGAACTGGTTTTTGTGATTGTCATTGGTCAATTAGCGGATGAGTTGACGAATCAACGTATCTCAGTGAAAGAAGGGATTGCCGGTTGGGTGGTACAAAATGCCAAGCCTGCACTGGTGCCGAATGTCCGCAGTGACCCACGTTTTTTTAGTGGTGTCGATGATACGCACAAGTTCAAAACACAATCCATTGCCGCCGCGCCGCTTGTTGGCAATCGCAAAACATTTGGCATCATCGAAGTGCTGAATCATGCTGGTAATGAACCCTTCACAACCAATGATTTGGGCTTATTGAAGTTGTTGTGTCGCGCAACAGGGGAGGCACTAGCCTATATCGACCAAATGCCGAGTGAGAGATAATACAGCGCGAATCAAAAAGCCCCTTTCGGGGTCTCATCGCGCCTCACACAAATTGCAACGTGAGATAGAGGTATAGCACAGTGATGCGTCGTCAGTTATCAGTTTGCACATGCGCTACTTTCTTGGATCATCGCACTGTGAACTAAAAACTCGAATGTTAGTAATATCTGGAAAGAAATTGCAAAAAAATGAACCGCAAAGGCGCAAAGAATCCTATTCAAAATCTTACTCTGCGCCTCTGATTCTCTGTGTCTCTGCGTTATGCTTTTTACAAAAACTTACCGAAGGTTACTGTTATGCTAGGTTTAATTACCCTATTTGTCTGGCAATCTGTAACTGCGTAACGTGAGTTAGTCATCTACTTTGGTAGCATGGTTACTGTATTGATGACCCTGAATTGTACTTCTCAAGTAGTCTGTCATGGCAGCTTCCATGCGGATTTGCTCTTCAGCCTCTGCCATCACATTAAATTCAATGATGACTTCAGCAACAGCTTCCTGCACCGTTTGGCGAATCAGTTTTTGCAATTGGCTGACAGTCAATTCAGAAATCTTGGGGTCATTCATAGGCGTATTTGGGTAAAACACATTGTTACTTTGCCCTACCCACTCCTTTCATCTACCGCGCACTTTCAAGTATTTTACTTCTATTACGCTTTTTCTGACCATTAAGACGCACACTTTAACGAACTTCTGACCAAGCATTTGGATTTTAGTTTATTCTTCCGCACGAGGTTTGCAAACTGTAATCACTATTACGGTGTGTGATGATGACCCGTCGAATATTTTCTAACAATTTTTCATCCAACATTTGTGTAGAGTCCCGAAAGTTTCTGGAAATTGGTCGTAGGGGCGCAGCGCGCTGCGCCAGTACAAAAGAAAAATTTTATTTCTAATTACTTTCCAGATTCTACATTGAGAATGGGATAAATCAATCCGACTCTGCTATCGCCCTATAAAGAGTAGCTCGATTTCAACTATGATGAGTATCATTGCGAGAATGGCTCTGTTGACAAACCAATCCCAAATCACTTACACACCCTATCGTTCGCAAAATCACGCTAAAATAGAGACCATCTGTTATTTACACTAGAGAAAATTTATTGGACGCAATTGATAAGGGATTAGCATGGCTTCATTATTCACTACAGAACGTCGTGCTGAGGTGTTAGACAATCTCAAGACATTTTTCCAAGCCGATGAGCAAATTGCTGGCTTGGTATTGGTCGGTTCGGGCGCAAAAAAAGCACAAGATTCTTATAGTGGGCTTGATTTGTTGGTGGTGGTCAAAAATGGGGCTGTTTTTCGCAGTACCTATCGTAAATGGCGCGAACGCCTGCTGACCTTGTTCACGGTTGCTTATCATTATGAGCAAGAATCAGATGTTGATAAGGCGGTATGGAGTCTCATGCTTGACGACTTCTTAGAGGTTAATCTGTATTTCTCGCGCCTTTTGAATCTAAAAGCGGTCAGCAAGCCATGGTGTATTTTGTTTGACCAAACAATTTCTGAAGATATTGAAAAAATACTTCAAGCCACTTACTCCGCCGAACGGATTGCAGCACCCACGCGCTATTATAAACAGATGATGTCCACGATTTGGCAACCGATTATCAAATGTGTCGCCGCACTCAATCGTAAAGACATATGGCGAGCGATGCACATGCTTGACCAAGTTCGTCAGCAGACAATCGAACTTGCCGCCTTGAATTACAATGTCGATGCTGTGAATTATGCGGCTGTTGACCAACTGCCGGAAATGCTCTTGGTCAAATTACGGCATACCCTACCAATGGGCATTAGTCAGGTGGCTATCCGACGGGCATTACGCACAACGATGGTCTTGTTTTTCCAGCAAGCAGAATTGCTAGAAGAACGAGTTGATGTTAATTTAGCGGCAGACTTAAAAGGGCGGATTTTGCCTTACATTGAAGCCTATGCCTCCTAAGGAAGCCATAACGGTTATCTAATAGCACCCTATCAGGTATTGACTCGGACGCTTTATCGGCTTATTCGTGTATGATGCTGGCATATCTTGTAGAGAAAAGTAGAGAGAAGCGAATTTCATTATGTCCCGAATGTCCCGAATTCTTAGTCTCACACTGATGGCACTTATCAGCTTATTCTTAGTTGGGTGTACCTCAGAAGCCGATGTGAGCGCAACGCTCATCAGCCCGACAAATTATGTTGAACAATTTGAATCATCCACAACGCCCCATCTATTGATAGATGTTCGCACACGACAAGAATATGCTGAGGGTTTTATTGAAGGCTCTATCAACATTCCTGTAGAAGAACTGGCATCACGCTTAAGCGAAGTTCCACAAGATATACCCGTTGTTGTCTATTGCCGCAGTGGTAATCGTAGCGCACGCGCCGCCACGATTCTGGTCGAAAATAACTACGGCGAAGTCTATGACCTTGGCGGTGTGATTCAATGGCAACAGTACGGCTATCGTCTGACACAGGGGAGTTGAGGGTCAATCATGTTATCGAATCAAGTGGTGTTGGTGACAGGCGCAGCAGGTGATTTAGGCAATGCAATGGCTGTACATCTGGCAAAAGCAGGGGCATCAGTGGTCATGTGGGATATTCAGCCAGAGACCGCCGCACAAAAACGCATTGAAGCGGTACAAGCTGCCGGAAAACTTCTGCATTATGCACAAGTGGATGTGCGTGACAGAGTCGCTGTGGATGCTGCTATGGACGCACTGCATCAAGTCGATATTGTATGTTCTAATGCCGGCATTGTTGAGGCGCAACCCTTCTTAGAAGTATCCCAAGAAAATTGGCAAAACCATCTCGATATTAACCTAACAGGATGCTTCAATGTCGGTCAATCGGCAGCGCGGAAAATGGTTGCCAGCAAAACACAGGGACGGATTATTTTAACCAGTAGTTGGGTGGGCGCTATCCCATGGCCTGAAATTACGCCTTATAGTGTCAGCAAAGCAGGTGTCAATATGTTGACCAAACAGATGGCACGCGAACTAGCAACTTATGGTATTCGTGTTAATGCAATAGCGCCCGGTATTGTCCAAGCAGGATTAGCAGGACGACAACTGCGCGAAGAACCGCAATATGCCGCACGGGTCGCCAAAGTGATTCCCCTCGGCACACCCGGTACAGCCTCAGAAATTGCGGAAGCAGTCGTATATTTAGCCAGTCCACAAACTGCCTATATGACAGGTTCTATTTTGACACTTGATGGCGGCTGTTCATTATTTCAGTTTGATGCACCCGATTAGCGGCGACTTCCCATCAAGGAACAACATTCTCAATCCTAAACAAAATTGACTGTAAAATATGAGACTATGATACAATCACTGGCATAGTTCAGTACAATAATCGTACTCTGTTTTGAAAATTTGCTAATGGCTGTAAAAATTATCCCCTACCATTATCGCTCGCCCTTGTTGCAAGAGGCAGTGCGCGTCTATATTGATGTTTGGCAGCGTAATAAAGAAGAAAGTTTGGTTTTCTTCCGTAATTATGCCCAATTACCGTATTTTTATGGCTTTGTGGCACAACAAAATAAGAAAATCGTCGGCACAGCCTTTGGTGTGCAGTCGAAAACGGGGCAATGGTGGCATGATAAAGTCGCTGCACAAGTTGGCGCTAATCATCCGACCTTGCAGGAGTCATGGGTACTGACTGAATTAGCAGTCTTAGACGCTTATCGTAATCAACAAATTGGCGCACTGCTCCATGACCATGTATTGAATGTGCAACCGTTCCCGAATGTGCTATTGTCAACACAGGTGAGCAATATCGGCGCACAGCGTTTTTATCAACAACATGGTTGGCAAATCATTCATGCTGGTTTCGCTTTCACTCGTGGACACGAGCCATATGTGATTATGCACAAAAGCGTCACACATAGTTGTTAAATGGCTATTTGTTTAACAACGTGTCATTTTTGTGTGAGGCGAGATAAAACCCCGAAAGGGCTGTTCATAGGTATTTTGCATTTTAAGAGGCAAATATGACGGAAAATCTATCGTTCAATGACTGTATAACCGACTTTGAAACCGCTTATGCCACACTCATCACAGTAGCGGAATCTTATCCTGACGATTTGCAGACTCAAGCCGGTGTTTGTGGCACATGGTCGGCACGAGAGCTTATCGCCCATCTTTGCGGCTGGATTGTTGAAGCATTGCGGCGCTATCCACGTTATGCACTTAGCACAGGCGATATAGACTACAACACCGATGCGTTTAACGAAGTGTCTATTTGGTTACGGCGCGAAAAAGGCTATGATTCAATTGTCAGTGAATTGCGCGACAGTTCCGCAAAATTGGCACAATTCGCTCGGGATTTACCCGAATCTCAAATTGAACGCAACGGTCAGCGTTATATGGAATGGCTCACAAGCCTTACTCGTGAAGCCCGTGAACACAGCGCCCAATTAAAGGACTTCGCTTCATGACTATGAATGACTATCCCATCCTAGAATATGACGAATCACCTGTTGCTATCATCCAACCCGATAGATTGCTAATGGTTTTTAGTCACTAGAGGCTAAAGCCATCTAGCTATCAACTGCCAAGTCCACTAAAGGGACTATTCAAAACGAACCACCCACTATTAACCCCTTCCAGTGGGTTTGGCTTTTTGGTAGCTGGACGTGTTAACGTCGGGCGGCTAAAGCACAGTATAATTAACGAGAGAATTATGAACCCACAAGTTCAACGTGATTTAAGCGACATTCGCAAAGCAGCACAAGAGCGCAATCAAGAGCAATTACAATTCATGCTCAAACGCTTGCTACAAAGTTTGACTTTTTTCACTGCCTTAAGTGTGCCACTTGAAGGGCTCTATCATTTTCTGGAGACTTTTGAGCAGTATTACCCCGATGAAGAATGGGTACGAAAACTGGTTATTGCGATAGGAGCCTATGGCACGCCGCCCGATGATAGCATTGCAGAAATGGCGTTGCATCAACGGTTTACCGCGCCCGGCATGGGAAACTACCTGAAAGCGGTCTATGATGTCACACAGGCGATGCAAGAGAAGCATACCAGCGAAGCCCGTATCAGTTTTATGGCAAGTGCTGTCGTCAATACGATAATGGCACAACTCGCCGAAGCATGGTATGGCAAATATCCGACAGCGTGGGACAAAGTGCAACAGAGCAAGCGCAATCCTGAAACGGGCGCATACACTGACCCAAAAGCGACGACGATTGCTTATACTTTCTGGATGGCAGATGATACCGCACAACGCGATACAGCACTATGGCTATCCATTGCGGATACCATCGAAGCGAAGTTTAAGCGTTTAGAGCGTGTAGACTCATGAGACTCATTGTGCTGACAGGCTTAGCGACTATCGAAAAAGGGGCATTGGCAAGCGACCTCGCAGATTATTTTTTACAACATGGGGAAACTGTCATGGTAGTCGATAATATCACTCGACAACCCATAAAAAATCTATCTGTGCCACCCTATCGCATCACGGGGGATATTGTTACGCAATTAACAGATGTATTGTCAACAATTGCTAGTGATATCGTGCTGCTGGCAATCTCGGAACAAGTGCATCCCGACAAATTATGGATTGCGCTAGACAACTTGACCACTCAATTTGATACAATAGAGATACAGACATTGGCATTGATTGACACACGCACTTGTGATTGTTTCCCAAACGTGCGCGAAAGTTTAGAATCTTATGCTGATACTGTCGTCATGCTCCCGTATAATTTGGATGAAGTGTTGAACCATGTTAATCCTTAGAATGATGATGCTCTTGTTGATGGTGGGCTTATCCATCTCGTTTCTGATTGTCCTTGCTTATACATTTGGACAACGAATCGGGCAGCGTAAGTCGAAGCACAAAGGTGGCGAATTGCCATCTGATGCCGGAGTCCGTGATATGTTATTTGAAGGACGTATTCAGGAGGCGATTGCAGCCTATCGCACCTTCACAGGGCTTGATGAATTTGCGGCGAAAAAAGCGGTTGACGATATGCTGCGCGAGATGCGTTTGGATGATACCGTGCGTGATGAAGTCAAGAAATTACTGAAATTGGGCAATAAAGCGGGGGCAATCGAAGCCTATCAAACGGCAACAGGCACATCATTAGCCAAGGCTTTAGAATACGTGGAATCACATCAAGGGCGCAAGAAATAGCGTGATTATCGACCTTAAACGGCGGACATATATTACGTCCGTTATGCACGAATCAATCTGACTGTTGCCTTGTTTAATCGTCAGAGACCAGAGATATTATCGCATTTTATGCGGAGGAATAGATAATGATGATGATGGGAACGACGGGAATCATTACTGTATTAATTGCAGTATTTCTCTTTTTCTTCATAATGAATGCTGTGCAGCAAAATTCCGTCCAAGAATCGGCAGACATTGATTGGGATGCTATCGCGGACTCTGAATTGCAATCGTACTTGCCACACATGAAAATTAAGGCGATTCGTCGCTATCGAGAACTCACAGGAGCAGGACTGAAAGAGGCGAAAGAAGCGCTTGAATATGTGCTGGCACATCCTGAACACGCAGCGAAAAAAGGTAAATCGGGCGCAGGGGGGCTTGTCGATACAGAAGGTGCAGGGGTGCGTGATTTGATACACGAAGGGCGCATTGATGAAGCAGTTGCTGTTTATGCCTCATTTATGGGTGTTGATGAATTTACAGCCCGTGATGCGATTGAACAGATGCAGCGTGAAGAATCAGCCACCTATAATCTGAGTGTCGAAAGCATGGATGAGGTGCGGCAATTGGTGACAAGCGGCAACAAGATAGCAGCAATTGAATTATATCGTGACCTGACTCAGCTTGATTTGGCAGAGGCTAAAGACGAGATTGACCGCATGGAGCGCGAGGGATTTTAATGGGCTTAATTGTGATGCTTGTGGGCATCTTTGCTTTACTCTTTGTGCTTTCATCGTGGCGCGGTCAGCAACAGGTCGTTGAACCGACTATCAGCACCATTGATGGCTCTGCCTTGCAAGACCCGATGTTAGCTTATCATCTCGATTGGGATATTTTGCGTGATGAACGTTTTCGCTTTTATCTGTTCGTGAAAAAAATTAATGCCGTTAAACGCTATGAGAATCTTGCAGGTGTATCACATGAACAGGCACAAAAAGTCATTGCTACCATCATTGCTAATGAAGACTTGATGGCACGCTTACGCCCGATGAAAAAGCGTCCCCATTTGCCCCTCATAGAAGAACAACGGCTGCGCGATTTGGTGGCACGCGGACAATTCGTGACAGCAGAAAATTTGTATCAGCAAATAGCGGATGTCGATTTATATACGGCACAGAGAGCAATTTCACGTTTAGAGCGTGAAGTTTATGTGGAAAATGTCGATGACCCCGATATACGGCGTTTGATTGCACGCAGTGAATCTGACGCGATTGATTTGGCACGGCGGCGGTATCGCTTGACACAGAAAGAGGCTATTTTCGTGGTCGATATGATGCAGGCAGAAATCGAAAACAGCCCATAAATAACTGATGTTACGCACTTGTCGATTTTTCAGGCTTTCGCGTGACAACCATGCTTAGAACAGTGATGAGTCGTCAGTTATCAGTTTACAGAAACGCTAATTGATGAGACTATCGTACTGAAAACTGTGAACTGTAAACTAAAAACCCAAATATCATGCTTGATACAGTTGTGGTATTGGTCTGATGATTTGTTACTGCGTAACGTAAGTAAATAACTTGAGCGATATTGATGACAGCTATATTTTCGAGACGCACTTATCATGAAGTACGAAATCATAGTGAGGCAGTATTATCATGTTCGAGACCAATTTAGATGGTGATGGTTTTCAGGCACGGGTACTAAGCAATGGCATCCATGAATTTCGTTGGCATTCCACAGAGCGCCATGCTGTTGATATGTGGATGGAATACAATGATATGCTCTACGCTCACTTAGATGAAGATGCGACTGTCCACTTTCTGCATGTGATTCGTTCAACCAAGTTTCCGCCTGTGAGTTATGTGGCACGCAAGGCACAACAATTACAAGCTAAATATCCGGCACAACCGCATACGCGCAGCGCGATTCTGTTTCAGTCACGATTTTTCGGCGGCTTTATCAATACGCTGAGTAAGTTACTCAATCGTAAAGGTAAAGATAAAACCCGCGTCTTTTCAATGGATGAACGAGATAAGGCGATTGAGTGGCTTTTGGGTGAGGACTGATTTTTATTAGCCCCGAAAGACAGAATCACCAAAATGCTAAAATAACCTGAGTTTTGGAAAGAATACAAGTATCAAAAATAGAACCGCCAAAACGCCAAGAAAAACGGTGAAAAAGGCTTATTTAGCATAATCTAATACCAAATCATGGATAAGCTCAGAAAGTGTGTTTTTTAGCAAATTATGGATTTTTGGGCGTAAGGGCGCAATGCATTGCGCCCCTACAACGAGCTATGACCTTTTATGTCCCTAATTTTGATGGAATCCTTAAACGATATTCGCCGTAATCTAGGCACTCAGAACTCAGAACTAGGCACTTGCTTGGACTAGATTCTGCTTTGAAACATAACAGCATCGCTTAAACAAAATTCACGTTAAATAGCCTTGTTCTATGGATTCGTACCGGCTGGGTTGTCGCGCTGCCAACTGAAATCATAATAATCGCCGTCTTGGATTTTTTGTAAGCGGCTGAGAAATAAATCGGGATTGCTCATGCGCTGTGATATGTCGCGAGCTATTTTGAGTGCCTTGTCGATTGGCTTGCCTAAGCGCCCTAACAAACGGCAATAATCCAGATGCGAGACACTTTCATTATAAATACTATGGTGTGTTTCCATCTCTTCCAATTGCTTTTTACGAATAGCAAGCGCCCTATCGACTTCGCCATTGACTTCCAGATACTCGCACAGCGAATCGTAATAACCCGGCCAACTGGGGAGGGCATAGCGTTCATGCAAATCAATGCCGTTGAGATGGCAAATACGAGCAATAGTGTCATTGCCTAAGCGTTTATGATAAACTGCCTGCCATAATTTTTGCGAGGCGATAATGCCCTGTGATTGAGTATGAATCGCATACTTTTCGGTCTCCAGCGAATAATCGAGTGCCATCTGGACATAGCCCTTGGCATAAGCAATACGTCGCAGCATATTGTAGCCAGAGCGCATCCGAAAGTCGTTCCCCTGTGCATCGGGCATATATTGTTCCACTAGCGATTTGGCAACATCGAAACGGTCAAATTCCATCTCGAACTCAGCTCGCATATGACGCGCCCGTAAATCAGTATCATGATCCATTGGCACGTCATTTTGCAGATAATCTAGCATGTCACGGATTTTGTCTTGATAACTGAAAAAGTCGATAGCGTAGTAGATATCAGCAATCACAAAATACACACGAGACCGTATCGGGCAGCCCAGATATTGCTCTTTGTAAGCGCGAGTCGCAACGCGGATGGCATAGTCGAGGGCGGCTTGTTGGTCTACCTTGTGATAAAACAACATTTCCGCGCACCAATATTGAAAGAACAACTCCCAACAGGGGTCGCCCAATTTTTTAGCGAGCGTTTCGCCCTGTTCAAAAACCATGAAAGCCTCATCGGGCTGTGCTGTGCGCCGATACGCCCAACCCCGATAAGCAAATTCATTATATTTTTGGCGTTCTGTGTCGCCATTCATCCGTGCATTGTGGAGGGAAGCGTGAAACCATCCCCATAAATCAACAGTCATGCGCTTGCCTTCGTTTTCAAACAGCAGATTCCAGAATCGTCAATAGCAGTATATGGTTGCAAACTATTTTTTCTTGGGTCTGTTTTTCTCATTAGGTTTTGCAAGCAATGGTTTTTCAGTCACCAAATCATACCCTAATGCTTCACTGACTTCTTTAGCCTGTCTGCCTATGAGTTTAGCAACCCCCCACACAATTTCCATAGCAATCGATATCACAACGGTATTCGCTTGGTCAAGTTTTTCTGTTGCTAGTTCTTCCGCAAGTCGGGTATAGATAAGGGCGTATTTCCCAAAGTGGTCACGCGGATTTGCTTTCTTACCGATTTGCAAATCACCTCGCAGTTGTGCTGTTGTGCGTTTCCAAAGTCCGTTATAGACTTTCTCTGTTGCCTCAGCATAAATCGTCGGTGGCGCACTTAAGACAGCTACTTTGAGTGCGTCAACAAATGCCTTACGGGTAACAATACCCTGAATCCGCGCTTCAATCCAAGTTTCGGATTTTCCTGACTGGCGATACTGCTCAATTGAACGGTCAAATGAACGGAACAATCCAAGTTCAGGGTCAATAGTTTCATCCAAACGTTCTTTACCGACCTGCGCCAACCACATTTTCATAGGCTCTACTCTTGGCGACGGTATGGATTGAATAAGGCGAAGAACCTGCTGTGTGTTCATCACATCAGTCTTATAGCGTTTGCCATCTGCAGCCTCAAGTTTGAGTTTCTTACAATTTGTAAGAGACTCATTTCCTTCTTTTTTCAAGCGTCCTTTGAGTACATGATAGTAGTTCTGGGCGCGTTTTTTCTCAGCATCAAGCAGTACCATAACAATATCAATCACGCTATAATGCCATTCATCGTTGTGCCAAGTTTTGCGAATGTTGCCGCCATCAAATTGGCTGGTAGGGAGTAAATCATTCATTAGTCACCTCAGGCATCTGCAAAATATAGGATACTGGAATTATAAGACATCTTATTGGCTTTTGCAAATATCAAGATGCTTCTGAGAGTTTGTTGTGAATCAGTATTCAGTCGTTAACCTCCGATACTCGGATATCGTCAAATTGGGCTTGGCATCTAGGGAAAGTGGAGAAAAGCATAGCACCCCTGGCAAACTTATTATCAGCTCTTTGCAATGCTAATTCATCATCAATAAAAAGGCTGAGAAGTTCATCATTAGCGACTACTCGAATTTGATGCCATCTTGACATACTAATAGATGTTCCATCATGAGCAAGGGAGCGCCAACCTGCATTATTTTCGGTATAGTGAAGTCCCATACCATTCACATCAAGAGATTGCACATAAAAATCACAAGTGCTTGTACAAATTCGACGAAACTCTACGAAAATCCCACTACAAGAGTTCACAGTGCGAACTCTATACTCCAAAACATAATTTGACCAAGTTATACTTCCCAACTCGGCACCGGGAAATCTTCCCCGTGTCTCATTAATTTCAAACACATAATTCCCTGTTTCATCTTGAATAACTTGCCAAAGTCTTCCATTAGTTACAATATTATTTGGAATTCCATCCTCAAAATCTTCATAAAACAATAGTCCCTCTTCTGTCGGAGTAAAAGTTGGTGCCGGAGTTCGGGTTGGTCTTGGTGTATTCGTCAGGCGTGGAGTACGAGTCAATGTATTGGTCGGTGTCGGTGCATCGGTAGGTGTATCTATTGGAGTGGTGACTATCTGTGTTGTAGGTGGGATGGGTGTCGAATCATCGTTTTTTGATGATTCGAGGAGAAACAAGCCACCGATTATAGCTGCAATAATTGCTCCCGATGCCGTTATCAAAGCTATGGTTATGGAGTTATTGTTAGAATTATTTTCATTCATATCCAATACCCTCTCATAGATAGATACTAATTTCTATCGTTTTACTGTATATTCTGCATTGTCACAACTCAATAATAAAGATTCCTTTGCAGATTTGCATGAAATCGAAAGGATTCAGTTGGCAAAATTGCTCAGAGCCTCCGATTCTCTGCCTTGAATCTTATGTATTCAAAGCCTCGTCAAGACGGGTGAATCACGATACAATTAGGGCGTATCACAAGGCGTTATTTCACAATTGAGTCGCTTGACGTGCTGTGAACGATATGCTAACTTATAATGGATTGCTCCAAATATCACAATTGGAAAGCATTTAGATGACATTAGAACAATTTGCCCCAACCGGCGTGCTGGTTATTATTGCAGTCATATTAGCGTTCATCATTTTGATGATTTCGCGTGTTTTTGGTCCGCACAAGCCCAGTTTCCGCAAGAATGCACCGTATGAAAGCGGTATGAAACCGATTGGTCCAGCGAATCGCCGCTTGCCCATTAAATTCTATCTGGTCGCGGTACTTTTTATTATCTTTGATGTCGAAGTCATTTTCTTCTTGCCATGGGCTGTCTCGATGAATGGGATGGGCTGGTATGGCTTGGTGGTGATGGGCTTCTTCACACTGATTCTCATCGTAGGCTTCATCTATGAATGGAAGAAAGGGGCGTTGGAATGGGAATAAGCTCTAAACTTGGTAATTTGGGTGTTGTCACAACAACACTTGAGCAAGCGGTCAATTGGGGGCGTACAGGTGCGATGTGGCCTCTGCTTTTTGGTTTAGCTTGCTGCGCGATTGAAATGATGGCGGCACAAGCCTCGGATTATGATATGTCACGCTTTGGCATGGAATTGAACCGTGCGACACCGCGTCAGAGTGATTTATTGATTGTTGCCGGACGAGTAACAAGGAAGATGGCTCCCGTTGTACGCCAATTGTATGACCAAATGTCGGACCCCAAATGGGTTGTCAGCATGGGAGATTGTGCATCTTGTGGCGGTGTCTATAACAATTATGCCATCGTGCAAGGTGTCGATGAAATTATTCCAGTAGATGTCTATGTCGCTGGGTGTCCGCCGCGTCCCGAACAATTGATTCATGGTATTTTAACGTTGCACGAGAAAATTCGTGGTGAACATATTTCAGATTGGGCGGTATAGACCCATAATATTTTCGGGCAGATAACAATCATACCGTAGGGGTGCAAGGCATTGCGCCCTACAAAAAATGAATGGGAACTATTTCTGTCTGTGGATTTGATTATTCAGAGGATTTGATTCATGATGCAAATACCAGCACCGCTTGACCCTGTTGCTGAAATTCAAGACAAATTTGCAGATGCGACGCTGCATGTGAAAACATTCCGTGATGAAACCACAATTATTGTCAGTTCAGACAAAATTATTGGTATTTTGCTCTATTTGCGAAATACGCCCGGACTGGTCTATAACTTCCTCTCAGACATCAGCGCCGTTGATTATTTTCCGGATGATTATGGGGATGCTTATGAGGGCAGTGACTTCCGCCCAGAACGTTTTGCTGTCTCATATCATCTGTATTCGATGTTGTATAACCGTCGCTTGCGTGTCAAGACATTTGCTACAGCCGAAAACCCCACAGTCCCAAGTTTGACAGAAAATAATGTTTGGACGGCAGCCAATTGGCTCGAACGTGAAGTGATGGATTTGATGGGTATCACCTTTGCGAGACACCCCGACCCACGCCGTTTGCTGATGCCGGATGATTGGGATGGGCATCCACAACGCCGCGATTACCCACTTGGCAAAGAAACAGTGGCTTTCTCCTTTAATATTGATGAGATTCACAAGCACAAGCCCTTCGCAGAAGATTAATTGGAGCGATATTTATGGTAACAAAAGATGTCATAACACAAGATGAGGGTCGTGTACAAGCCACATGGGAAGGCGATGTCAGCCAACTAAGAGGTCTCGTCAGTGACCGTGCCATGACTGGCGAAACCATGCTGTTGAACATGGGACCCCATCACCCTTCGACACATGGGGTTTTGCGCTTGCTGCTAGAACTCGATGGCGAAGAACTGATTACAGTATTGCCCGATATTGGCTTCTTACATACTGGCATTGAAAAGTCGATTGAGGATAAAACCTACGAAAAAGGTGTGCCTCTCACTGACCGCATGGATTACCTCGCGCCATTGTCAAACAATATGGTCTTCTGCATGGCAATCGAAAAACTGGTTGACCTTGATGTTCCTGAACGCGCCCAAATTATGCGTGTGATTGCACTCGAATTTCAGCGTATTGCCAGTCATCTGGTTTGGTTAGGGACACAGGCACTTGATATGGGTGCAATGAGTGTCTTCCTCTATGCTTTCCGTGAACGCGAAAAAATCCTCACATTGTTTGAGATGCTCTCTGGTCAGCGTATGATGGGGTCATATATGCGACCCGGCGGTGTGTGGCGCGACTTCCCCGAAGAATTTTATACTGCCGCTCAAGCCTTTATGGATGATTTCCCACGTCGTATTGAAGATTATGAATTGCTGCTCAAGAATAATCCCATCTGGATAGACCGCACTCATGGTATCGGCGTATTAGAACCCGATGTTGGTTTGGCATTAGGCGTAAGTGGACCCGCATTACGGGCGAGTGGGGTCAATTGGGATATTCGTAAGGCAGAGCCGTATAGTGGCTATGAAACTTATGATTTTGATGTGCCATTGGGCGATCATGGTGATGTTTATGACCGTTACCGTGTGCGGATTGCTGAATTGTGGCAAAGTCTCAGAATTTTGCAGCAGGCATTTGAACGCTTGCCCAAAGAAGGCTTATTCCGTAGTGAGAATCGTAAATTTGTCCCACCACCGCGCAGTGAATTGGGCGGTAGCATGGAAGCAGTGATTCATCACTTCAAGCTGTGGACAGAAGGTTTTGATGCCCCCGATGACGAAGTGTATGTTTCAATTGAAAGCCCGCGTGGTGAAATAGGCTGCTATATTCATGGTACGGGTGGCGCGAAGCCGCGTCGCGTGCGTTTCAAGACACCTTCTTTCA
Source organism: Anaerolineae bacterium (assembly GCA_030950085.1). GTDB lineage: Bacteria > Chloroflexota > Anaerolineae > Aggregatilineales > Phototrophicaceae > JAUZRW01. Next base: position 1,972 of record JAUZRW010000164.1, on the reverse strand, counting down.
TGCACATTGCCGCGATGCCTGCGGTCTGTGGTGGTCACATGATTGCGGATTTGATTGGGATTATCGGTAGTTTCGATTTTACATTGGGCGATGCAGACCGTTAATAAATGATAACGGCGTAAGGATAAGGAATCGAAAATGGCAGTAATTGGTAATAAAAAATACAGCAAGCAGATTGAACATCACTTTTCCAAATACCCCGATAAACGCTCGGCGGTGATGCCCCTGCTCTATATCGCGCAGGAAGAATACGGCTGGGTGAATGACGACGGGATTCAAGAAGTGGCAGAACTCTGCGAACTCGACCCGACCCATGTGAAGTCGATTGCCGGTTTTTATACCATGTACAGCGAAAAATCCAAAGGCAAATACTGGTTGCAAGTTTGCACGGATTTGTCTTGTGCTTTACGTGGCGCGGATGAATTTCACAAAGACCTCAAGGCATATTTGGAAGTGGAAGAGGGCGGCACAACAGACGATGATTTGTTCACAGTGGAGCATGTGATGTGCCTCGCGGCGTGTGACAATGCCCCGATGTTGCAGTGCAACTTCCACTATATGGAAAACCTCGACATGGAAAAGATGAAAGCGTGGGTTGAAGAAAAACGCGCCGAATTGCAAAAAGAATTAGACGCTTAGGCGAGGACATTATGGCAGATAGCAAACATATTGTTTTGCGGCATCTTGATATTGGCAAACCCATTATCAAACTGAAAGATTATGAGAAGCGCGCTGGCGGCTATGACGGCTTTAAGAAGGCAGTCAAGATGGAAAAATCTGCCGTGATTGATGAGGTTAAAGCCTCTGGTTTACGCGGACGCGGTGGTGCAGGATTTCCGGCTGGTGTGAAGTGGAGTTTCATCCCACAAAACGAGCCGATAAAGTATGTCACGGTCAATGCCGATGAATCCGAAACCGGTACTTTCAAAGACCGCCTGATTATGGAGCAAAATCCACATCAATTGATTGAAGGTGCGCTAACGTGTGCTTATGCGATTGGTGCGAAAGCTGTTTATATTTATTTGCGCGGCGAATTTTGGGATGTTGCCCATATGCTTGATGAGCGCATTGAAGAAGCGCGTAAAGCGGGCTATATCGGTGAGAATATTCTCGGCAGTGGCTTTAGCTGCGAAGTCTATACGCATCTTGGCGCAGGAGCTTATATTTGTGGTGAAGAAAGCGCCCTGCTCAACAGTTTAGAAGGCAAACTCGGACAACCGCGTGTTCGTCCCCCTTTCCCAGCACAAAAAGGTGGCGGTCTCTATGGTGAAGCTACGGTTGTCAATAATGTCGAAACACTGGCAAATGTCCCGTGGATTATGGTCAATGGGGCTGATGAATACAAAAAAATCGGCACAGAACAAAGCGCAGGGACGAAACTTTACTGTGTGAGTGGTAATATCCAAAAACCGGGTGTCTATGAATTACCGTTTGATACCACATTCCGCGAATTGCTAGAGACTGTTTGCGGTGGTCCCCCTGAAGGTCGTTCATTCAAGGCATTATTGCCATCGGGCGGTTCGGGTCCTATTGTGCCGCTAACAGATGAAGTCCTTGATACCAGAATGAGTTATGAAGATTGTGCGGCAATTGACACGATTATTGGCTCGGCATCTTTGATTGTGATGGATGACAGCGTAAATATCGCGTGGGTTGCCAGCAAAGTGATTAAATTCTTCGCGCATGAGAGTTGCGGTAAATGTACGCCTTGTCGTGAAGGCACGTATTGGCTCGACAAAGTGCTAGACCGCATTATGGCTGGTCAGGCGACGGCAAAAGATATCGAACGCATTGATGATGTCGCTAAAAATATGGCAGGGATTACACTCTGTGCATTAGGTGATTTTGCGGCAAATCCGATTATCCATACGATTAAGCACTTCAAAGAAGATTTCCTTGCTATGGCAGAGGGTAAAGAACTCGCTCAGGCAGGCGATTAACCTCTCCCCTCAATCCCCTCTCCATTGCAATG
>JAUZRW010000163.1 GCA_030950085.1 Anaerolineae bacterium | reverse complement strand
CTCAAATAGATGCTTGAGAAGTTCTTCATTTTGAGGGATAGTTGACATTAGAGATAGACTTTCTACTCGCTGTTATTTACTAACTCAGCTTTTTAACGAAAGTCTTCTCTTTTTGCAAATATAGCCAAAGTCTAGGGACGTGAAAAATCACGTCCCTACGGTTCAAAAATCATTATTTCGTAGGGACAGGCTTCTGCCTGTCCGAAGATTCTCACGGATAGCTGAATAGGTACAAAAATTGAGTTTTCTGCAAAAACGACCTCTCTTAGGTGAGAAGTCGTTTAAGATGTTAGATGATTTGGGATGACTAATCCCCTGCGCCTTATACTTGTGGCAAATTCGCCATCGCCGCGTCAATTTGCGCTTGTGGATACTCATAATCGCTGAGTTCATCGGCAAAGTAAGCGTTATAGGCAGTCATATCGAAGTGTCCATGTCCACATAGATTGAACAAAATCACCCGTTTTTCGCCTGATTCTTTTGCCGCTAAAGCCTCTCGAATAGCCCCAGCGACTCCGTGTGCGGCTTCCGGTGCCGGGACGATACCTTCTGCACGGGCAAAAGTGATAGCCGCTTGGAAAGTCTCCATTTGTGGGATGGCAGCCGCTTCCATCAAGTCTTGGTTGTACATTTCACAGATGATGCTTGCCATACCGTGATAGCGCAATCCGCCAGCGTGCAAGGGCGGCGGCACAAAATCATGACCGAGTGTATACATCTTCACAAGTGGAGTCATACCCATGGTATCGCCAAAATCATAAGCATATTTGCCGCGTGTCAAGCTAGGACAAGCCGCCGGTTCAATACCGACAAGCCGTGTTTGTCTGCCATTTTTCAGATTTTCGCGCAAGAACGGCAAAGCGATTCCAGCAAAATTACTGCCACCCCCAATCGGCGCAACGATAACATCGGGGTATTCGTCGGCAAGTGCCATCTGTTTGAGACATTCTTGCCCGATAATGGTCTGGTGCATCAAGACATGATTCAAAACACTACCGAGTGCATATTTATACTTGCCCTCGCTCGTCACGGCAGCTTCTACTGCTTCACTGATGGCAATACCGAGACTGCCTGTACTATCTGCGTCGCGTTCGAGAATTGCTCGCCCTGCTTGAGTCGTATCGGATGGGCTGGCAGTGACACTCGCGCCGAACGTTTCCATAATCGCCCGTCGATAAGGTTTTTGCTGGTAGCTGATTTTCACCATATAGACAACACATTCCATATCAAAGAAACTGCACGCTTGCGACAAAGCTGTTCCCCATTGTCCAGCACCTGTTTCAGTCGTGAGACCTGTGATGCCTTCTTGTTTGTTGTAATAGGCTTGAGCGGTTGCTGTATTCAATTTATGGCTGCCGGAAGGCGAAACTCCCTCATATTTATAATAAATATGGGCAGGTGTATCGAGTGCTTTTTCGAGCCGTCGCGCCCGTAAAAGGGGGGTGGGTCGCCATAGTTTGTAGATTTCGCGCACTTCTTCGGGGATATCAATATAGGCATCTTGTGACACCTCTTGCATGATGAGTCCCATCGGGAACAAGGGTGCAAGGTCATCGGGACCTACGGGTTCTTTGGTGCCGGGATGCAGCACAGGCGGTAATGGACGTGGTAAATCAGCCTGAATATTGTACCACTGCGTCGGAATTTCAGATTGCGGAATATCAAAACGAGTATTGGAATTAGACATCAAAAAAGCCCCTCTCAAAAATAAAAATTGTCATTCTAAGAAAGTGTAACAAGTCTTGTGCAGATTGCAAAAGCCCTTTTCGGGGTTTTACCGCGCCTCACACAAAATTGCAACGTGAGACAGGCGTTAGAGCATCATCGTAGATACTTTGTTAAACAAGGAAACTCTCAATAGGGAAAGCTTATTCTGCTGGTTGGCGATTCATAGTGATGATTGCCCAACCGGTCACTAAGCCAAATACAACGGGTCCCAATGAGCCAATAACAGGCAAGATGAGGGCGGTTGTAAATGTTAGCGGCGCACAGAGCATCCCACCGATAATACTCGCCAAAACCCACCATAATGCCGCATCATGATAGTCATCTTGCAAGAGGTGATATTGCACGCAGCCGATGATACCACCAAACATCGCGCCCATCATGGTTAAGCCAATTTGAGCGTGGAATAAGGCGACAAATCCTAATAAATAGACGGGGATAGTCGCCAATGCACCGCCCACTGCGCCCCAAATAATCCACCGTTTACGCGACACTGTCCAAGACTTGATTTGTACTAAAGTGGAACTCTGGATAAATGCTGCAATTGCTCCGGCAACTGCGCCACCGAGTATTGCACCCCATAAGCCCATCAATTGCAGCAATAGTACCGCCGCAACGAGAGCCAATGACCAAGCGAGCATATTGGCAACTGTCCAACGCAAGAGCCAATAACGCCGCCAAATAGCCAGCGCACTATCTTGAATCTGTTCTAATCGGGTTTTCCAGTTTGTCTTCATGAGAAATAGTATAGCAGCGATTGTCGCAATTCGCCTAACGATGGGAAATTTGATAGTGTATCCATTTCGGTTGAAATTCAAATGAGTTAGGACTTACGCAGTTGACTATTATTTGTGGGCGCACACGCGAGTACACCCCTACAGTTTTTGTACGCAAGTACGTAAGTCCTATTTTTATTAATGCTTTCCCTGATATTCCCCATTGCTGGCGACCACTTGCCCATTTTTCACGACATAAGTACGTGGCGCTTGCGTGATAACAGCCTCCGTCACTGTATCGCCTGCGACAACAACAAAATCCGCCTGTTTACCTTCCGCAAGACCGTAATCGGCATCTTTCATGACTGTCGCGCCACCCTGTAGCGCAATATCCAGCAAACCATTCGACATCTTCATCTTTGCGTAATCCGCACCGATAGCCCAGCAAGCGCACACGGTCAAACATATCAACCGAATTGTAGATGCCCCAAGTATCGCGCACCCTATCTGTCCCCGTACAGAGTGCGACTCCGGCATCGGCTAATTTCTTCAACGGTGGAAAATCTGAGCGTCCCGAAGCCAATGACATAATCGTAATTTGATTATCTAACAGCAATTGAATCAGTTTATCGAGATAAGCATCATTTACCATGCCTAGACAAAAAACATGGCTAATCGTCACCTTGCTGGGCATGGGCATTGACCAAACCCGATAAGAGCAAGTGATTATGACCGTCAAGAATTAAGGCATTAGCAGGTGAGGCGATGTTCGCCTGCATCTGTTGAATTTTGCCCGCATCAACCAGTACATCGACAGTATCTTTGCCCATAGGTCGTACATTTTTCAAAAGTAGAGTCGTCATAATGTTATTCCAGCATGTGATTGTAGAGTCTGATAAGTGCTTAGAAAAAGCGTAACGCAAAGAGGCAAAGGGTGAAAGGCGCAAAGAAAATTTTTGAATAGAAATCTTGGCGTTTTGGCGTTTTGGCGGTTCATCTTTTTTTGCAATTATTTACCGAAGGTTACTATTACTTGACCAATTTAATTCTTGATGATTGGGCGAGGCACGCCTAGCCCCTACGAAATCCTGAAAAACTTTTTTGGTCATGTACTACTACTTGACCAATTTAATTCTTGATGATTAGATTGTGTGTTTTTTGGGCGCAATGCCTTGCGCCCCTACATAAAAACTTTTTTGGTCGTGTACTACACGGACTAGTCAAGATTCTCAGGCATCGGGGGCATATCAAAGCCGAAGGTACTGCCTTTGCCATAAATGCTGTTAAACACCATTTTTCCATTATGGCGCTCAATAATGTTTTTCACGAGATGCAAGCCTAAACCCGTACCTTCAATGGCTTGAGTTTCTTTTGTTTGCACGCGGTAAAAGGGCGTGAAGAGGCGCTCTTGCAAGACTTCGGGGATACCATAGCCATCATCTTTGACACGCACCATAACCTGTTCATCGGCTACATACAGCGATACCTCAATGTTGCCAGAATCAGGTGTATATTTGATGGCATTGCCAATGAGATTGGTGACTGCCTCATGCAATAGTAGCGCATCGCCTTCGACATAAACAGCTTCATCCGGCAATTTAGGAGTAATAGATTGTGATTTCCGCACGGCAAAATCCATTTGTTCACCAATAGCAAGCCGCACCTGTTCATGCAGATTAACCTTTACATGAGAATAATCTTGCGCCATTTGGTCGATTTTCTCTAGTGACAAAATACCCTTCGTGATGCGTCCCATTTTTTGGGCTGCTTTATCAATAATTTCGAGATGGGCGTTTTGTTCCTCAGTCAAAACATCTTCGGTATCTGTCCGTAACATATCAAGATAAACACTAATGCTGGATAACGGGTTTTTGAGGTCGTGACTGGCAATACGAATCATATCTGTTTTTAATTGTTCGAGATGTGCAACTTCCTCATATAACTGCCGCAGTTCCGCCACTTGGTCTTGTGTTTGACGATAGAGATTCGCATTATCTAAGAAGGCTGCAATGCGTCCGGTTATCAATTGTAAAAATTGGAAGCGTTCTTGATTAAACCGTTCGGCACGGCGCGTTTCCAGATGCAAAACGCCGACAAGCCGTTCATGAGACATCAGGGGAATCACCATTAAAGCCTTCGTATCTTGTACGAGCGGCACATAATCAGGGTCAGCGTTGAGGTCTATAATCAGTTCCGGTTGTTGGGTTCGCATCACACGAGAGGTAATACTTGTTTTTGATTGTAAAACGTCGTCCAATTGTTGCAAATCATAATAGCCGACAAGACTCAACAAGGTGAGCGAATCATCGACTTGCTTCATCGCCATGAAACCCGTTTGAGCATTGCTAAGGCGCATAGCGGCATCTAAGGCTAATTGTGCTACATATTCAAAATTGAGATTGTCCGATAATTCGTTACTCACTTGGCGTACAACAGTCAAGTCAAAAATATGATGGTTGAGTTCGTCTTGAATGCGCTTCAGGGGGCTTATATCACGGACGATGGTAAGTACCTCTTCATCATTAAGGGCGGTCATCCGTATTTCAAAAGCGCGTGTCGCAGGATTACTATTGCCATTGCCATCAGTACTTGGCTCATTTTGGCTAAACTCAAATGATTGGATGATGCCTGATTCCAGTGCTAATTCCAAATATATCAGGGATTCATCTATGATGACATCCGGCAAACCGACCTGACGAATCGTCTGGGTATCGGTTGCAATAGAGAGTGATACGTCATCGGCGAAGCTCGGACGAAAATCTGTAATTGTGCCATCGCGTTTTGCCACAAACATCAAATCTGGCATGGCATTTATCAGGGCGCGGCTGCGTTCTTCACTGGCACGCACCGCTTGCTCTGACTTTTTCTGCTCATCAATATTTTGTGTGAGTGCCATCCCTGCAATAATATCGCCACTTTCATTACGAACAGGCAGAACATGAATCCGATAATAGACATCGCCATAAAGACGTTCCATGCGTGTCTCATTGCCATTGAGTGCCTCTCGATAAATCCGCAATAATTCTTGTACTTCGTTTGTGCTGGTATCAAGGACTTCTGAGAATAATTTACCGTCTAGGGTCGTGCCAGAAAATTGAACGGCGAATAGTGCGGGTCCCTCGGCGGCAAGGATGCGTAAATCATGGTCATATAAAAACACAGCGGACTGCGGTAGATTCCGTGCTAAAGTGCGATAATACTCTTCACGCTTCTTGACTTCGCTTTCTTGTTGTTTGCGGCGTGTAATATCTTGTGTGATGCCCACTAAGCCAATGACATTATCATTATCATCTTGTAAGGCGACTTTCGTGCTGCTAAGATATTTCACCGCACTGTTTGGCAAGCCTGAATGTTCTTTATTCAGGATGATTTTCGCTCCTGCAATGATTTCTTTATCTTCTTTTTCATAACGAAGCGCCATTGTTCCCGGTAATAAATCACTATCTTTTTTCCCGACGACATCTGATTCGGCATAACGTCCTAATAAATGATAATGCGCGGGATTGCTGAGGATATATTCACCGCGACTATTTTTAGCATGAATCGCAATCGGAATATTATCTATGATGGCTCGTAATAGTGCATTTTTCTCAATAAAATCTTTTTCGCGCTTTTTGTTCTCTGTGATATCTTGAAGCAACCCCACCATTTGACCATCATTGTGTGACGGTAGAAAGGTATAGCGTACCCAACAAGACTCTCTATGACGGCTTCGTAGCGGAAAGTCGTAGCTCGCAGTTTTGTTTGGATCTTGCTGCCAATCGCGCACCTTACTTTTCCACTCTGATGGCACAAGGTCGAGGAAGGGTTTGCCTTGTATTTCATCCGGTGTCTGCCCCACCAACACCAAAATATGCGCATCAATGTGTTGAACATCCCCCTCTGCATCAAGCGTTACGCGACAACCCCCGATAGCTTGGATTAGGTTTTCAGTTGACTTATCTTTTGATAGTTGATTTTGTTCGACCATGTGTTATCATTTTTAATTTTATTGAGTGTAGTCTATCTAGGATAGCATAATCTCTGTATTTTCAGAAACAATATCCTGAGAAATTTGTAATGCTCATAATAGTCCATTTTCTTTAATGGTTCACAATAATTTCAAAAATTGATATATAATAAATATGACAGAATAAACTCAGGATATGTTATGTCAATATTAACTAAGTGGCATGATGAGACAACGGGTATCATCTCTTCCGAAATGGAGGGGAATATCTCTTCCGATGACTTACGAATGGCGCTGAACAATACCTATCAACAGATAGTCGCTGCCACGAAGCGCGTCGATGTGCTTATAGATATGGGTGCTAGTCGGATGCCGGGTAATTTTCTCTCGATATTGGCAAACTTCATCAACCAAGCACCAAATAATTTTGGTATTATCGTATTTATCGGCGACAATACCTATATTAACTCACTGATTATGACATTATGGCGGATTTATCCCTTTGAATCGAAGCGTGTGACAGTTGCTGCTTCAATAGAGGCAGCGATTACTGTGATTATAGATAATCGAGAGATGCACGTTTAGAATAACATCTTGCGCCGTTCATCCAATGCCCGAATCACCTCACGGTCAGCTTTGCCAAAACTATACTTTGTCAGTTCATCATCTGTCACCCACGCCCAATTTGCGACTTCTAGGGTTTGTGGCTCTGTATACGGCGACATGGCGCTCTGATAACGACAGTTATAAGCGTGCAAGGTAATTTTGAAATGCGTGAAGGCATGTTTGACCTGCACGAACAAATCACCCACTTCGACTTCAATTGCTAGTTCTTCGCGCAATTCGCGCTTAAGACACTGCGGCAAGGATTCGCCTGTTTCTTGTTTTCCGCCGGGAAATTCCCATAAGCCACCCAATAACCCTTCTAGCGGACGTTGGGCAATCAGCAAGCGCCCACTCTCATCGCGGATAATGCCAGCCGCGACATCATAGTGTGGTATAGGTTGGCGTTTTTTCTTTACGGGACGTGTAACTTGTGTGTCATTAGCGAAGGCTTTACAAACTGCTTGGATGGGGCATTGGTGACAATTGGGCTGGCGTGGTGTGCAAATTTTTTGTCCCAATTGCATCAAGGCTTGATTGTAATCGCCAGAACGTTTTTGTGGGACGAGTTTTTCTGCCATATCCCACAATTTATTTTTGACACGACTTTCTGTGACATCGTCATCTAAGTCAATTAAGCGTGCAAAGACACGAATCACATTGCCATCTAGTACAGGTGCAACTTGATTAAACGCAATACTCGCAATCGCACCTGCTGTATAGCGCCCAATGCCGGGTAATTTCATCAGTTCGTGAACAGTTTGCGGAAAATGGCTGTCCATCTCTGTGGCAATAATACGCGCCGTTTTGTGTAAATTACGAGCGCGGCTATAATACCCTAAGCCTTCCCATTGCTTGAGTATCGCATCAAGCGAGGCATTCGCAAGCTGGCTAATGTGTGGGTACTTTTTCATGAAATGCGTATAATAAGAGATAACGGTTTCAACTTGCGTTTGCTGGAGCATTATCTCGGATAGCCAAACACCATAGGGAGACGCGCCGTGCCAAGGCAAATTTGTGGCGTGGGTGTCATACCAATCAAGTAAGGGGGAGACGATTTCTTGGGAGAGATTATTAGCCAATTTCGTAACTTCCTTAATTTTGTATCAAAACTCGGTGCAGAGACGGATATGACTATTATGCCAAAAGAAAAAACACCATTTACCATTCGCTTTTCTGATACTCAATTTTCGCCAGCCTTACGGGTTGACCCTGACGAGGATGCACAGAGCATCATTGATACCTTTGCCCTCATCACGCCTCGACCTGCTTTGTTTATTACGGGAGGGGCAGGTCTCATGACAGACGATGATATCCAACGAACCCGTGAAATCATGAATGATGGTATCGCCAAATTCGCTGCCATACATAATCTCACGGTGATTGATGGTGGCACAGAAGCCGGTGTGATGCAAATGATTGGTGAAGCGCGTAAAACTCACGGTTATCATTTCCCACTGATTGGCTGTGCGCCTTATTATAAAGTCACTTATCCCGGTGCCGAACCCAGAGAAGGAATAGAGGCGACCCTTGAAGATGGACACTCGCATTTTGTGCTGGTCAATTCGCACGAATGGGGTGGTGAGTCTCAAATGATTGTGAAGCTGACTCGTGCAATTGCTGCCCATCAGCGCCCGATGATAGGGGTTCTCATTAACGGCGGTAGCATTGCCGAGCGCGATGTTTATTATGCCACGGCGATTGGCGATAACCGCGTTCCAATTTTGATTTTAGATGGCAGTGGTCGAACCGCCGATAATATCTCCACAGCATTCAAAACTAACCGCGCTGATAGCCAGATGATTAGAGCAATTATCAAAGGCGGTGATATTCGTCTAACGCCTTTGTCGGAGGGTGTTCCTGCCTTACTGAAGCATCTTAGTCAACATTTTGGCGTAGGGTAAGATTCGTAAAGTCGCTGACTCAGTTCTGATTGCCCCACTTATCACTGAAAATTGACCATTCACTATCTGTTAACCGATGGTCAGCGAAAATAGCGACTCCCGCAAAAAGTGGCATCTCAGTTCCCAGTTCAAGGCGGCTGACACCTCGTCGCACGCCATCTAATGCTCCAGCAAGGCTTTCAATCGTGCCATCATGAGCGGGTAGATTCTCTTCATAAACTGGCACGCTGACTAAGATAGTCGCGCCTGTATCGAATTCTGTCATCGCCGCCGCAAACGCTTCGACTTGGTACGATACCCATTCGATATAATCCACTGGGCTGGTGTGATAACTGTTATAAGCTGTAATGACAATCTGGTCAGCTTGTAAGGCGACACGTTGCTTGAACTCTGCACTCCATTCGGTGCCGGGTGCAATTTGTGCTGGGAGTATCAAACTCGTATCTGTCGGAGTCAAATCTGCTGGAACAACGACTAGCATCGGTGTATCGAGTCCTATTTTCGCACGAACTGAGCGCATCATCGTTAGCAAATCTTCGTTTTCCTCAAAAATCGGTTTGACATCCAAAAGCACACCGTCAAAACCAATTTCATTGACCATCAAGGTACTGAAATTGCCAATCGTATTATGAATTTGCAAATTATCGAGCCGATAACCCGATGACGTTGTTGTCGTGATTTCAACCCACGCATACAATTCCAGTTGAGGCGCGACTTCGCGGATTTGAAGCACCAAGTCGCTTAAGCGGTCATCCACCTCATTAAAGCGATTACGGTCATCGACTAAGCCTGACCATGTACCGTCGGCTTTGAGTGAACTGGTATAGATGAACAAGCGCCCGATATTATTCTCTTGGAATTGGCTTGTTAGAGCTTGCACAGTTTCTGTAGACGGTTCGCTATATGACCAATCGGCATTCAGCCAAATCGCGTTGGGCGGCGTGATATCATCTGGCGGATTAATTAGCCCAAGTACCACAACCACAGCGACCAGCACGACGATAGATAGGGGTATCAGCCACAACCAACGTCCACCGGGAAGATTAATTTGTGGCAATTGGAAACTATCTTGGGGTCGGGTTTGGTGGCGTGCCATGCGTCCATCAGAACGACGTACCATTTCTTGCTGTTGCCGACGTTTTTTTTGGCGTTCGCGTGCTTTCGACATAAGCCCTCATGTGTGTTAATTACTGATTCACTTACGCAGTCAAGAGTCACATTAGCAAAGTGTTTCTATAGTGCAATCCATTTTAGTTTACAGTTTTTATGTAGAGTCCCGAAAGTTTCTGGAAATTGGTCGTAGGGGCGCAGCGCGCTGCGCCAGTACAACAGAATTCTAAAAACTTTCCAGACTCTACAAAAGATAAACAAGAAACACTTGCCCTCAACTTACAATAGAAGTCATCCATCCTAATTTTTCAAGTAGCGGTGGACCCATCAATAATAAACCGACCAAAATTGAGGCGACAACACCTAATAATACAGCCGCGCTCGCCACATCTTTGGCGACCTTCGCTAGTGGGTGAATCTCTGGCGACGCGAGGTCAACTACTGCTTCAATGCCGGCATTGACAAACTCTGCCAGCCAGACAATCGTAATCGCCATAATAAGGATAGCCACTTCAACCCGTGAAACGCGCAACCAGAGCGCCATCATCATAATCACAATCGAGAAAACCGACATAATGCGCGTATTCTTTTGTCGCCGCAGCATATAGTACCATCCTGCCAGCGCATAGCCGAGACTCGTCAAACGGTTGCGACTGATTTTTGCCGCATAGTCTTCTGGGTTGATACGGGCGGTACTCGTCAGATTATTGAACCATTCTTTAAGCATAATTATTATCTCACATTACGCACACAAAACAATCAGTTTGCTATGTCGCGGTGGTGTCCATTTCAGCAATTCAGCATTTTCAGCTTCGGTTGATTTGTGCAAAGACAGATTGACCAGCTATTGAACGTTGGCTATTGGAATAACACAAATAGCATTATCATTAGATATTCGGCGTAACATCAGTGATTATTTTCCAGTGCTGGAACAATCGTCTCATCAATGCCAAGTGCTTTTAGTGCCGTAGCCTGTGCTGCCCACATTGCACGACGATTTTCGGGGGTATCATGGTCATAACCCAGCAGATGCAGCGTGCCATGTATCACAAGCAAAGCGAGACTGTCTCCTAAGGCATGTCCTTCACGTTTAGCTTGCGAATTGGCATACGGGAAAGCGATAATTAAATCGCCCAAATACAGCCCGTCTTCGCTTAATTCCGATGGCAAAGGGTCTGCTGGAAACGATAAGACATCCGTTGGCGCGTCAATTTTGCGATGCTGTTTATTTAATGCTTGTTGCGCCTCATCGCTTGTGATGACAATCGTTAAGGTACTGTCAGCTTCAACAGCCTGCTGCACCAAAACCGTCTGTGCCGCTTGTTGTAAGCGCGAGGTGTCAACAGGGAATCTCGCGTCATTTTGCACCGTAACCACAAACGTCATGTGTCTGACTCGTCTTTCTTCTGCGCCTTTTCTTTCTCGCTATGGTCGGCTGTGTTGCCAGCATTTTGCCCATTAGATGTGCGCCGTGCCTCTAACGTTGGCAAGCGCGGTACTTCTGTCATCGGTTCTTCTTCGTCATATATTTGTGGTTCAGACACCTTATTCACCTCAGCGATAGGTGCTTTAGTTTCGGCAGGTACTGTAAATAGTGGCACAGCCTCTGATGGCTTGGTTTTAGATAGGCTTCCTTCTGGCTGCTTTTTAGGAGCAGGTGTTCCATTTGTTGCTGCCACCGGTGCTATTGCTTTCAACTTAGGCGGTGTAGGCACTGTTTTTGGTTTACTACCAATCGCTTCCTGATAATTGATGCGTGGGTGGAACATCCCTTGCAAGACTTCTACGAAAATATCACGGATAGTACGAATATCATTGAGTGTCAAATCAGCATCGTCTAACTGACTACTCGCCCGTTTGCCTTCAATAATGTTAATCACGAGGTCGCTAATGTCTTGTTTGCTCTGTGGTTTGATAGAGCGCACGGCAGCCTCGCAACTATCCGCCAGCATCAAAATAGCTGTTTCTTTGCTACGCGGACGCGGTCCCGGATACGTAAAATCTGCAATATCAACAGCCGATTCATCACCATTGACTGCATTTAAGGCGCGTTGATAAAACACAAAGACCTGTGTTGTACCGTGATGTTCGCGGATAAAATCACGGATGCGTTGCGGTAAGCGATATTGCTTGGCTAATTCATCGCCTTCTGTCACATGCCCAATGATAATATCCGCACTGCGATAAGGGTCATTTAATGCGTCATGTGGATTAGTGATGTCTTGTTGATTCTCAGTGAAATACAGTGGATTCAACATTTTGCCAATATCATGATACATGGCAGCAACATGCGTTAATTGTGCATCCGCGCCAATCGCATTCGCGGCTTGTTCTGCTAGATTCGCCACCTGTAATGAATGTTGATAACTTCCCGGCGCTTCGCGTAGTAGGCGTTGTAAAAGTGGCTTGCTGGGTTGGTTTAAGTCAATCAATTTGAGTGTCGTTGGCAAATTGAAAATAAGTGTCACGATGTAGAGCGCGGCAATCGCTGTTGCCGGCACAACGACGAGACCACCAAATGCGGCTTGCCCTATGCTTTGCAACAATGCAAATTGTTCATTCGGTGGCGTGGCAATGTTGAAAATAATCACCACCAGCACATTATTCACGGCGACTAATGCCCCTGCCAAGAAAAATTGATTCAAACGCTCCGCACGTCGTAATACAAGCGTTCCGATAATGCCGCTTGTGCTTATCAAAGTCGCATATTGCAACGAATCATTATCCATCATGCCTATCAGCAAGGCTAATCCAATAGAGCCAATAATCGCAATATGGGGGCTGGCGATTGCCACATACAGCAAAGCCATTGCTGCGGCTGGAAACAAATAAATATTGTCTTCTATCCCCATAAAACGGGCAGAACCGAGTGTCATTAAGAAAATTGCAGCAATCAGAGCCAACTTGCGCGTTTCATTATAGAGCAGATTATGGGTGAAACGCGCCATGTATAAGCCCGTAATGACCATCGTGATGATACTAGAGACTCCCGCACGAACAATATCTGGAAACACCGATTCATCGCTACTAATCAGGTTCATATACAAGAGAGCCTCATACATCAAATCATCCACTTTTTCACCTTCGCGCACAATCACTTGCCCTGTCGTGAAAGTACGGGGTTGTGGCTCAACGGCGGCAGCGGCAGCAGCGCGGGCAGCCTCTGTTTCTTCAATATTTTGGAAGGTGTTGGGCAAAATCAAGTCGCTCACGATATCAACAATCACATCGCGTTCGCGCAAGCTAAAACGGGCATTGACCTGATTATCGAGTTGAATCCGAATATTCTGTTCGCCACCGAGACGAATTTCAAAGCGCATCATACGCGATAAGACACTGAGAATTTCGTCTTCGACACGACTCCATGTTTCATCTTCCAATTGCAGTATCGTTTGCAGGGTATCCTCATCTAAGGACAAGACATTAATGGCAGTCAAATCGTGGATACGTTGTTCGCGTGTGCCATAGGTATCGGCACGCACATTCTCAATATAATCAAGAATTTGCTGTGCGACTTGGTTTTGCTGTCCGGCGATATTAGGGTCGGGTGGGTCAAAGACGGGCGCAACACTATCACGCGCGGCTTGGCGTACCCGTTCTGTCAGGACTTCGCTGACATAATCGGTATTATTGGGCGCAGCAATATTGCGTGGCGAGATATCATCTTCTTGCAACGTGGAAATGCGATTGAATGGGACGAAGAGGCTATCAAATGCCACAAATAAGCTCGCAACCAGTACAAATACGGTTGCGGCAATGAAGATGAGAGTACGTCGAATAATAATGAGCATTCGTTCCTGTGGGATACGAAAACGATCTTCTAGTAGATGTGAGAGTTGTTCAGCCATAGAGAGCGAATCTCCTCTGAATTATTTCAGATGATGCAGCATATGATTTTCCCCGATAATTGTACCATAGTCGTCAGTTATCAGTTTACAAATACGCTAATTGATTAGACTATCATAACCTGAGTTGTGGATAAGCACAGAAAATGTGTTTTTTCGGCAAATTATGGATTTTCGGGCGTAAGGGCGCAATGCATTGCGCCCCTACAACGGACTATGACCTTTTATGACCTTATATTTTCGATGAAATCCTTAAACAAAATTCACGTTATCATACTAAAAATTGTCAACTAAAAACCCGAATATCATCCTCGATACAGTTGTGCTATTGGTCTGATAGTTTGTTACTGCGTAACATGACTTAGTCAAATAATCCCATTTGCTTGGGTGATTCGGGGTCTATTTCTGTCGGAGGATTGGCATCATCGCTTGCTGTAGCACTCATTTCGTCATTAGCACGCCGTCGCTTCACTTCTTCAACTACAGTTAGTAGACGGGCAAAGTCCGATTCCATCACAGGACGTAAATTACTATCACGCAGAACAGCCGCCGGATGAAAAAAGGGATAGTAAGCACGGACTGTACCATATTTTGCCTGACCATGAATCGTGCTAATGCGAGCATTCGGGAAGAACATCCCCATGCTGTAACGTCCGAGTGTAGCAATCACTAAGGGGTCAATGATATCTATTTGGCGGCGAATATAAGGGTTACAAGCTGCCATCTCATCAGCGAGAGGGTCGCGGTTATCAGGTGGACGACATTTAACGACATTAGCAATGAACACATCGTCGCGTGCCAGACCGATTTGCTTGAGTAATTCATCGAGATATTGACCACTTTTGCCCACGAAGGGTAAGCCTTGTTGGTCTTCATAATAGCCGGGTGCTTCGCCTATGAACAGTATCTCCGCATTGGGATTGCCGGCACCGGGAACCGTGCGCGTGCGCCCACTATGC
Organism: Anaerolineae bacterium; assembly: GCA_030950085.1. GTDB lineage: Bacteria > Chloroflexota > Anaerolineae > Aggregatilineales > Phototrophicaceae > JAUZRW01. The sequence goes on along the minus strand of JAUZRW010000163.1, from coordinate 15,241 downwards.
AATCCGCAGAGCGTACAAGTATAAATTTCAGTATGGACAGCCGATAATTGACCAACCTTTGTGACCATCGCATGTTCCTCATATGATTCAGAACGATTGTACTATGTGTTAGGCTTTATGCCAAGTCGGTGATGTTAAAATTTGCAAGCACCGTATACTGATTACCTTAAAATTTTAGAATTAGGAAATTGGTATTTGACAAGTAGGAAAATTCGTCGTATAGTGTACTTAGTTAACACTCGTTAAGTAAAAAGGTGCATGATGTCTGACCGAATTAACCGTAAAGACCTGATTGTCGAAGTGGCTTCTGAATTGTTCTTGCAGCAAGGGTATGAAGCCACATCGATTCGGCAAATTGCAGATGAGGTCGGTGTGACAGAAGCCGCGCTGTATTATCATTTCAAAGAGGGTAAGCGTCAATTGTTGCAGGCGGTTTTCGCTTGTCAGATGCCGAACTTCAAGCAAGTGCTAGAAGACTGTCACGGTTCGCAATCGCTGGCAGAGTTGATACAGCGTTATGGGCAAGCAGTGGCGCTGATTGCACCTCATACTGCCCCACGCTTGCGCTGGCTCATCAGCGAGTATCCTAATTTTGCTCAAGACGCGAAAGATTTCATCCACAAAAAGCAAGTTGCTTTCCATGATGAATTGGCTGATTTGATTGAACCGTTTGTGGTGGATGCTGCTACGGCGGATGCCCTTGCATGGACATTGAATTGTGTCACTGTCGGGCATAGCCAGCTATTTGATAGTCTGGAATTGCAAGCCATTGTCGATATGCCATTAAAAACCTTGATGGATACACTTGGCAAACGGCTAGATTGAGACCATTTTTTTTGTGCGTGCTACTTAACGAGTGTTCACTAAAGCAATTTTTCGCACGACTAAAACAAGAGGAGGCATGACAATCATGCAAAAAGAACAAGAAAACTTCGACCATTTACCGGGCTATAAAACCCGTTGGCTCGGTTTGTTATTCATCAGCATTTCATTGGTGGTAATTTCGCTCGATAACACCATTCTCAATGTTGCCATTCCATCTATTTCACGCAGTTTAGGCGCAGGTGCTAGTGAACTCCAGTGGATTATTGATGCTTATATTCTGGTTTTTGCGTCACTGCTCTTAACAATGGGCGCACTCGGAGACCGTTATGGGCGTAAACGTCTGCTACAATTTGGTCTCGTCATGTTCGGACTCGGCTCATTGGCGGCTGGTTTATCCACAAGCACTAATATGTTGATTGCATCACGCGCCTTTCTCGGGATTGGTGGGGCGGTTATCATGCCATCCACACTATCTATCATTAGCGCAAGTTTCCCACAACATGAACGTTCGCAAGCCTTCGCATTATGGGCGGCTGTGTTCGGATTAGGCATCGGTATCGGACCCGTTGTCGGCGGTTTTCTCTTGAAATACTACGAATGGAATGCGGTCTTTTTTGTCAATTTACCAGTGGTAGTGGTTGCCCTTATAGGTGGCGCTTACACACTGGCTGAATCCAAAGATGAACATGCGCCCAAAATTGATGTTCCGGGTGTGCTGCTCTCCATTGCAGGCTTAGTCGCACTGGTTTATGGCATTATCGAAGCCGGTTCACGCGGTTGGACTGACCCGCAAATCTTGGCAGCATTTGGCACTTCGATTGTTCTATTAGGGGTATTTACATGGTGGGAAAATCGTAATCCCGATGCTATGTTGCCGTTGCACTTCTTCAAGAATATGTCCTTCACAGGTGCCAATGTTGCTATGGTGATGGTGATGTTCGGCATGTTTGGCTCGATTTTCTTCCTGAGCCAGTATTTCCAATCTATATTAGGCTATACGGCACTTGAGGCTGGTATTCGTTTGCTGCCTCTGGCGCTTACAATCATGGTTGTCTCGGCTTCATCGGCACGAATTGCTGAGAAATTAGGAACAAAAATCATTGTCGCATTGGGTATCGCTGTCGCTGGAACAGGCTTGCTATTGATGGCTCAGTTTTACGCTGTGGATACATCGTATTCGACGATTGCTCCCACCATAATAGTACTTGCAGCAGGGATGGGACTCACATTTAGCCCAGCTACCAATTCGATTATGCAATCCATTCCTGTCAACAAGGCGGGTATTGGCTCTGCTATGAACGATACCACACGGCAACTGGGTGGGGCGTTGGGTGTCGCGGTTCTCGGCACACTGATGAACAAAACGTATTTGGAAGAAATCACAGCACTCAGTTCATTACCGGAGCAATATCCAATACCACAAGCTCAATTTGACCAACTCTATGGCTATATTTCGAGTAGTATCCAAGGCGCACATCTCGCAGTCGCCAATGCTCCAGCACTACTGCCAGATGCTATGAAGGATACTATCATTGCAACAGCCAACAACGCCTTTGTGACGGGTATGACAGAAGCAATGACAATTGGTGCGATTATTATGTTTGGCGCGTCACTCTTCGCACTCGCTGTCTTACCGGCACAGGTACAGCGCCCCAAAGAAAAAGAGGGCGATAGTTCCGCAAAATTATCAGCAGATGGAATCGCAGTACAACCTGCTTCCGGTGATTAGTACGACAGCGTAAAACAGACTATTGCCCTACGTTTGCATCTTCTTTTCAGGCGTAGGGTTTCGTGCTTCATCTATGCCTCATGAAATCTTGTGCAACTGGAAAGTAGAGGCGTGAATTATGCCCTATTGAGATGCTGGGCAACCGATTTCACAGCACGAAAGCGCGATGCTTCAAGATGATGCAGGAGTGCTGCACTCAATTGTTCAGGCGATTGATTGCGGAGTGCCACAAAAATTTGACGATGTTCAAAGTGCATGGCACGGCATTCGGTTTCGCTATAATGCTGCACAATGCGCTGGACGTGCGTATGGACATTCATCTGCTGGAACAAGGCTAACATCCGCGCCGGTCCTCCACAATCAATCAGGCGCTCATGCAGTTGGGTATCAACTTGGATATAGTGTGGGAGAATTTGTTGCCAGTTTGAGTTTTCATCGGCGACCAAAGCATCCATTTGGGCTTCCAAGTCATCGAAAAAAGCATAATCACTTGCCTGCAAATACTTAAAAATGCAAAGCGCCACATAGAGTTCAAACGAAGTACGAATTTTGTATGCCTCATCTAAACGGTCAGCATCAAGCGGCGCGACAAACGTTCCCCGTCGTGGCTGTATTTCAACCAAACCTTCGACACTCAAGCGCGTGAGGGCATGTTTTAAGGGCGTGCGGCTGACTTGCAATTCGTTTTCGAGGGTTTCTAAGTCTAAACGTTGTCCCGGCTCAAAATTGTAATTGAGGATATGCTGCCGCAGTATCGCATAGACCGCATCATTGAGATTAACCGTTTTGATTGGGGTGAGATTTATTTGTTCCACAGCCGTCAATTTACCTTATTAACGCGAATAATGTTTAAGGATTCCACCAGAAATTAGGGACATAAAAAATCATAATCCGTTGTAGGGGCGCAATGAATTGCGCCCTTACGCTCGAAAACCCATAATTTGTCGAAAAACATGTTTCTGAGCTGGCATTATTTAGTCAATACTAGCATTTCAGTCGAATAGCCCTCATGTTAAATCATGGATAGACGGTATGTCAAACCACGCTTTGAAAATCAATTTAGACCAATCTGTTTGACAAACATCCGATGGGTGGTATTATAACACATATCTGAAATTTCAGATTTCACAGTTTGAATAATCGCCCCTTTCGGGGTTTCATCGCGGCTCACAGCAAATTGCAATGTGAGAACGAGTCTATAAGTTCATCAAAACTATTTTGTTCAACAAGAGTAATTGTTTTTATATGCGAAAAATTGCCATTGAAATTTTCTATTGGATGGACAACTGGGCGGATGACCAGATTGCTTATTTCCAGCGTGCCAAAGACTGCGGCTTTGAGGGTGTCGAAATTTCTTTTGTCGCCGGACCCGAAGCAATAGATGTTAACCGTATGCGCGGCGAATTAGACCGTCTGGGCTTAGATGTCTATTGCAGTACAGGCTTGGGTGCTGAAACGGATATTTCTCATCCTGATGCGGCTGTGCGTCAAGCGGGGATTGCTTATCTGCGAAAATGCCTCGAAACGGCAAAACAACTCCAAAGCTCCCTCTTAGGTGGAGTCACCTATGCGCCTTGGCTCTTGTTTCCCGATGGCAATGATTTACACGCCCACCGTGAGCGCAGTGCGGCGGCTTTGCATGAAGTCGGTAAAATTGCGGCTGACCTTGATATCATCCTGACAATGGAAATCCTCAATCGCTTTGAGACCTTCATGTTTAATACGGTTGATGAGGGCTTGCACTTCTTAGAACAGGTCAACCATCCCAACATCAAACTACAACTCGATACTTATCACATGAACATGGAAGAAGATTCTATCCCTGATGCTATTCGTAAAGCAGGGACTTCAATCGGGCATTTTCATTGTGCCGCCAGCAATCGTAAATTACCCGGACGTGGGCATATTGATTGGGTAGCCGTGGCATCCGCCTTGAACGCCACAGATTATGATGGCGCACTGATTATTGAAACATTCCCAAATCCTGATGTTGAAACCGGACGAACGGTTAATACATGGCGACCTCTTGTGAGTGCATATGATGAAGAGGCAAAAAGCGCCGCAGAATTTTTACGCCAACACTTCGGTTAATTTTCCTAAGGTGTATTTTTAGGTTATAAATAAGTCTAAATTGAATACAAAAGGAGGTCGTGCCGACACAATAACACGCTGTACTTAAAAGCCCCTTTCGGGGTTTCATCTCGCCTCATATAAAATGACAAGGTGAGTTAGGGTCTACAGGTTTAACAGGGATACTTTGTTAAACAAGAATAATCTATTTATAAGGAGATATATCGTATGAGTTTGAAACGTCTTTTGATGTTAAGTATCTTCGTTTTTGCCCTCAGTTTGTCGATTGGCATTGTTGCTGGTCAAGATGATGAGGGACTACCCGGATTTGATAGTTGGGAAGATGTCCTTGCCGCCGCCGAAGGAACAACCGTGAATTGGTTCATGTGGGGTGGTTCGGATACCATCAACACGAATGTCGATACCGATATTGGCGAACGAGTTTTGGAATTATACGGCGTGACATTGAATCGTGTACCGCTTGTGGATACTGCCGATGCCGTTAACCAAGTTCTGGATGAATCGGCTGCCGGTGTTGATGAAGGTACAATCGACTTGATTTGGATTAATGGTGAAAACTTCCAGACTTTGAAGACTGCCGACTTACTCTATGGACCGTGGGCAGAATCTATCCCCAATGCTGAATTTGTCAACTGGGATGACCCGGCACTCGCCTTCGACTTTGGCTTTGCTGTTGACGGTTATGAATCACCTTGGGGACACGCTCAATTTGTGATGGAATACAACACAGCCCTCGTGGGTGACGAACCCCCGACGACTTTTGAAGATTTGCAAACATGGATTCATGATAATCCCGGTTTGTTCACCTATCCTGCCATTCCGGACTTTACAGGCAGTGTCTTTGTGCGTCATGTATTCTATTGGGTAGCTGGTGGACCCGACCCCTTCCTTGGCGAATTTGACCAAGATGTCTTTGATGAATTTGCCCCACTGGTTTGGGAATATCTGAACGACATTGAGCCTGATTTGTGGCGTAGTGGCGAGACGTATCCCGATGCGACAGTCATGGATAATATGATTGCGAACCAAGAAGTCGCCTACAACATGGGCTATGGACCCGCAGGTGCAGCACTGAATATCGTTGAAGGTATCTACCCCGATACGATTCGTACTTTTGTCTTCGATACAGGGACAATCTCGAATAACAACTTCGTGACGATTCCGTTCAATGCACCGAATCCGGCTGGAGCGATGGTAATTGCTAATTATATGCTCTCGGAAGAGTTCCAAGGTGCGATGCTTGACCCCGACAGATGGGGCTGGTTATCACCAATTGACCCGACAGTCTATTCACAAGACTTCCAAGATATGGTCAATGGTTTTGAATTGCATCCAGCAACATTGCCGCCCGATGTTCTCGCTTCCAATGCCTTACCAGAACCCGGTAGTGATTGGGTGACGGCTATGGAACAAGGTTGGATTGAAAACGTACTAGAAAATTAGTCCTTTTCGATAATGCAGGTGGTGGGTCTCATAACATCAAAACGGGAAGGTTTCAAACCTTCCCCTACACAATGATAAACGTAAGGGGGGATTGGTCTTAGACCATCCCGTCGAAAGTTGAAAAAAGTGTTATCGTGATGTGCGATGTCTTGTACCCATCTCCTACTGAAAGTATTTTGGTAACAGTTTACCTATCCATGAACTCAGAATAATTTGAAGCACAAAGGACACGGAGATTCAGGTTCAAAACCCTTTGCGTCTTTGCATCTTCGCGCCTTTGCGTTAGGCATTTCTCACGGATAGCTGAATAAGTCACCACAAAATATTTTTGGCGACTTGGCGGTTTGGCGGTTCCAAAAATATAAATAGGTCTTTTTACGGATTTTCCTATCATCTTTATCGACTATATATCTGCCTCATTACCCTAAATTGTTGATTAATCTGAGGATGACCCATGCGCTGGTTGCGACTGGTTGAAAAATTACGAGTTCCGATGATGTTGTTCCCATCAATAGCCATTCTCGTCGTGCTTTTTGGCGGCGGATTGCTAGTCGGTGTGGGGCAAAGTTTTGGATATTTCCCCGTTATCGGTTTGGACGATTTCACGTTTGCCTATTATGGCGATATTTTGACCGACAGAGGCTTTTTTGCATCGCTGTGGTTGACGTTTCGGATTGCGCTGATTAGCACCTTTTTATCGTCTGTATTGGCAGTGGCTTGTGCGCTTGTGCTACGAGACAAATTTCGTGGCAGTCGCTTCATGACATTCGTCTTCCAAATAGCGATTCCGATTCCGCATTTGGTAGCGGCGGCAGGGATTGTTTTGCTCGTCGGTCAGAGTGGTATGTTATCGCGCCTCATGGTTGCATTGGGTCTCACACAAACTCCCGGCGATTTTCCCCCAATCGTGTATGACCGTGCGGGGATTGCGATTATCCTCACCTTTTTATGGAAAGAAGTGCCTTTTATTGGCATTGTTGTGCTGGCTGTATTGCAAGGTATTGGTCCCCAATATGAAGAAATTGCCCAGACATTAGGGGCGAATGGTTGGCAACGTTTCCGTTATGTCTTGTTGCCACTCATTATGCCGGGTCTACTTTCGACCTCCATTATTGTCTTTGCCTTTGTCTTTGCAAATTATGAAATTCCATTCTTACTAGGGGTCAAGTATCCCCAAACCTTGCCTGTGATGGCGTTTGAAAATTACAAAGACCCCGACCTTGCCCTGCGTCCACAGGCGATGGCAGTCAGTGTGGTACTCGCCGTGATTGCTATCGTGTTATTGGTTGCCTATAAACAATTGGCAAAGTACGCCATAAAAACTTAGGGAGATTTGAAAATGCCAAAATCTGTACGCTGGTTTGCTTTGATTGTCATCGTATTGGCAGTATTTGGTCCCATGATTCCGCAGCTTATGTGGTCATTTGCGACACGCTGGTTTTTCCCGAACCTCCTCCCCCCACAATGGAGTCTTGAATCATGGGAATATATCATAACGCCCTCGTCACGAGTTGCAGAAGGTTTTATGAATAGTTTGAAAATTGCTATCATCGTCAGTCTGCTCTCAATTTTAGTCGGCTTACCCGCATCACGGGCGCTTGCCTTACATAATTTCAAAGGCAAAGCTGTTATCGAATGGTTACTGATGGTGCCAATTATCGTGCCGGGCATCGTCTCTACGATGGGTATTCATCTGGTCTTCATTCGCTTGGGTCTGACAAACACATTTTTAGGTGTCAGTCTTGTGCATCTGATACCTTGTATTCCGTATATGGTGCTGGTGATGTCGAGTGTCTTTGCAAATTATGGCACAGAGCTAGAAGACACAGCACGAACATTAGGCGCGAATCCATTGCAAGTTTTTTGGCATGTGACACTGCCGGGTATCTTGCCCGGTTTGATGGTGGCGACGATGTTCACTTTCTTGATTTCATGGGGACAGTATGTCACAACCTTATTGATTGGCGGTGGCACGATTATCACATTGCCGATGGTGCTATTCCCCTTCTTGCAAGGTATTAACTTTTCTGCGGCGGCTGCAATTAGTCTGGTTTTTGTTGCACCTGCTATTCTGGTACTCGTATTGACTTCGCGCCAACTCGGTGAAGAATCATCGGTTATGGGAGGATTTGGTCGCTTATGACAGTTGTTACACTCAACAATCTCACACGGCGTTTTGATAATGTTATTGCCGTGAATAATCTAAATCTGGAAGTGAACGATGGCGAATTGGTTGCCTTTCTGGGTCCTTCTGGCTGTGGTAAAACAACGACACTACGGATGATTACAGGTTTGCTCTTGCCATCTGATGGCGATGTGCTTTTTGATGGCGTGTCGATACTCACTGTGCCAACAGAAAAGCGTGGCGCAGTCATGGTCTTCCAGAAGCATTTGCTCTTCCCGACGATGAGTGTTGCCCAAAATGTCGGTTTTGGCTTGAAGATGCAAGGTTTACCACAAAAAGAAATCAATATGCGCGTCAGTGAAATGTTGGAATTGATACGCTTACCGGGCTTTGAAACCCGTCGCCCACATGAACTATCCGGCGGACAACAACAGCGTATCGCACTCGCACGGGCATTGATTGTGCGCCCCAAAGTGTTGCTACTTGATGAACCACTTGCTAATCTGGATGCTAATCTACGTTTAGAAATGCGCGAACTCATCCGCTCGCTTCAACATGAACTAGAAATTACCAGTATATTTGTCACCCATGACCAAGAAGAAGCTGTCATGTTGGCTGACCGTATTGCTCTCATGTTTGACGGCGAATTACAACAATTTGCAGAGCCGAATGCTTTTTATGAAAGACCGTCTACAGCACAAGTGGCGAACTTTTTCCGCAATGCTAATTTACTGAAGGGCAAACGAGTCGGCAATCAGGTCGAAACAGCACTCGGCACACTCACGATAGATACGGATAGAGTCGTCCAACCCGATGGCGAAGTCTTGCTCACTGTGCGCCCCGAAGAAATCAACTTGATACCCGATAGCGCGGAGAACATCATTTATGGTGAAGTCTTGACACAAGTTTATATGGGAACGTATTCGCAAATGCAATTAGAAGTAGATGGTAATCAATGGCTCGTTCATGGTCCCGCAAACTTTGACGCACAGGTCGGCAATAAGATTCCGCTTCAATTGCCAGAACCTCGTATATGGTTACTGCCATTAGAACGAAAATTGAAGTAAATCGCATGGAAGATACGAAACTCTTTAGCAAAGTCTATGGTTGTATGCTCGGTGGGGCGATAGGCGATGCGCTCGGTGGACCCGTTGAACATCAAACGCCAGAAGAAATTCGGGCAAACTATGATGGCAACTTAGACCGTTATGTGCCGTACAATAACCCGGCAGCGCATCATGGGCGTTTTGGTGATAGTGATGGCATCGGTGTTTATACAGATGATACACGTCTCAAGCACTTATTTTGTGAGGCGATTTTTAATGCTAAAGGTAAACCGCGTGCTGGCGACCTCGCTCATGTGATGGCAAAAATTTATCATCATGCGCCAGACGACATGTGGCAAGGTTTTGTCGAAGAATATTACATGAAAACCATTTGGCGCAGCGATAAGGTCATTTTTGGTGGTGAGCCGACCAATGGCGCGATTATGGCAAATTCACCGCTTGGACTAATCACAGCCTGCCATCCCGATGAGGCTTATCAACTCGGTTTTGATTTATCATTTTTCACCGATGGTCACGCTAAAACGGCGGCGGCAATGATGGTCACTGCGATTTCTGAGGCAATGCGTCCTAATCCCACTGTTGAGGGTGTGATTGAAGCGACACGAGAGGCACATTTGCGTTTTCATCGGCGGCGCGAAGGCGACCATTGGCATACGACACAATGGCGCTATGACCCCAATATGATGTTTCTCGATAAGGCACTCGTCATTGCCCGTGAAAAACGAGATGTTTTTGCTATCCGTGAGCCACTGATGGAATTGCTAGAATGGGGACATTTATTCTCAGATTCTATTCATACGATAGTCGTTGCCTTGTCGATGTTTGTAGCATCAGAAGCTGATATTGAAAAATCAATCGTTGGCGCAATTATGTATGGGCGCGATAAAGATAGTTACGCGAGTGTCGTCGGTGCGCTCATCGGGGCATTTCATGGTGTGGAAGCCATCCCCGAACGTTGGATTCAGCCTGTGATTGATGGTAATCCGGCTGTGGATATGAGAGATTATGCGCGTCGTCTGACCCAAATTATTATCACTGACCAGCAAAAACGGCGTGCCAATCTCGATGACATCGAGGCATTGCTGTAAAGGATTCATGTGAAATCCGAGAAGTTTTTGTAAAAAGCGTAACGCAGAGGCACAGAGAATCAGAGATGCAGAGCATGATTTTGAATAGAAATTTTGGCGCTTTGGCGTTTTGGCGGTTCATCTTTTTTCTAAGTTTTTCCAGATTCCACAAGAAATATTTGTAGAGTCCGAGAAGTTTTTAGAATTCTATCGTAAAAACCAATTATTAAAGGATACTTTGTGCCAAACTTTCCGATAATCCCAGAAGACGAAATGCGCCGTAAACTTGAACCCCCTAGCGGACGGATTCGGCTCATGATTGATACGGATGCCCATAACGAAATTGACGACCAATACGCGATTGCGTGGGCGTTGCTGTCACAAGATGTTTTTGATGTTGAAGGTGTTCTCGCCGAGCCGTATTCACAGGCACATCATCGGGATTCGCTGATTGCTGCTTATGATGCCCTCAAACAAAATGCCAATGCTGATTTATCCGATATTTTGTTGCGCTATCAACGGACTGCCGAGCGCATGATTGCTAACGACATTAACCCGCATGAGATTGTCTTTGTGCCGCCCGATGAAGGGATGGAACTCAGTTATCAGGAAATTCTAAAAGTCTACGATTTGCTAGAAGAAGACTCGGCTGGCAAGGTATTTCGGGGGTCGCCAAGCTATCTGCAATCGTATGATGCACCGATTAAGAGTGACGCGGCGGATTTTATCATTGAACGAGCGATGGCAGATGATGATAGACCGCTTTATATCGCCTGCATCGGCTGCCTGACCAATCTCGCCTCCGCTATTTTGATGAAGCCCGAAATCATTGAAAAAATAGTCGTCTTATGGACTTCCTCTTATCCATCGTGGGTCAGTTTGAACAATCGTCCATCGCTGAATTTGGTGCAAGATATACCGTCTTCGCAACTGCTCTTTGATTGTGGCGTGCCGCATGTCTATTTGCCGGGTTATTATATTGGCGAGCAACTAAAACTCTCGCTGCCGGATATGGAAGCATGGGTGCGTGGCAAGAGCAAAATCGGCGATTATCTCTATCATCTCTATACGCATAATCCGATTCATCCGATACAGGGCATCAATGACCACTACGCCCGTACATGGGTTATCTGGGATTTGATTAACTTTGCATGGTTGCTCAATCCAGAATGGGTGCCATCGCATATTGTACGCTCTCCGATACTGACCGACGACTTGTATTATGTGCAACATCCTAAACGCCATCTGATGCGTGAGGCAGTCGGCATTGACCGCGATGCCATCTTCCGTGACTTATTCGCCAAACTCGAAAAAGCCCCCTGAAAGCACTTTTAATTATGGTGACATTTCGTTCGATAATGGACATTGCGGCTGATGAATGGTTGGCTGCGATGAAATTAGATAAAGAAGATATTCCCGATGTGGTGATTGTGGAGGGTAGTTGGTGGCGACAGCAACGGACGGATTGGCGTTTAGGTTATTTATCGGATGTGCGCGAACTTGAATTTCCTGATATCTTTTGGGGGCGCTGGAAAGATAAAAAAGTCGCCTTTTGTTGTGCCTATGGTGCAGCACGAACAGTCGAAATTATCCATCTTTTTGGCGTACTCGGCACGAAATTAGCAGTGCAAATTGGCACATGCGGCGGCTTGCAATCGCATCTTAAACCGGGCGATATTATCTTGCCCGAAGTGGCGCTGTGTCGGGAAGGCGTTGCCCATATGTACGGCACACCGGATGCAGTGATAGGCTCATCGGAGTGGATTGACCGCGCCCAAAAATTGTTACAAGAGCGTAATCTCACAACGTATCGCGGCACGCATGTTACATGGTCATCGCTATTTACGGAAACACCGCAGATGATGGAAGCATGGCATCATGCCGGCTATTTATCAGTCGAGATGGAAACCGCAACGACATTTGCTGTTGCCCGTTATTTTGATATGCACGCTGTCTCAATGGTCGTCGTCTGGGATGACCTGACACGCGGCAGACGCTTCCTTGACCCGTTGCCGCCGGGTGGCGAAGAGGCTCTCAACAAAAGCAATGCGGCTATCTACGAAGTGGCATTACAACTCAGCGAAAGATTGGATTAAAACATGAAACAATTATCATTTGGAAAATACCGCGCCCTACAACGCGCCAGTACAGCCGATGGTTTCTTCACGATTTTGGCGGTTGACCATCAAGATGCCCTCAAACAGCCGATGCGTCCTGATGACCCGATGAGTGTGACTGATGAAGAGATGATACGCTTCAAGCTCGATGTTGTCTCTGTATTGGGAGATGCTGTCAGTGGCGTATTGCTTGACCCACTTTTTGGGGCGTATCAGGCGATAGCCACGGATACTATCAAACAGGGTGCTTTGCTGATGGGCTTAGAAAAAGCCGATTATCAGATGAATCCCCTACCCTTAGATGTTGAAATTGACCCTGATTGGACTGTCGAAAAACTTCGGCATATTGCTGATGGCGCTAAATTATTTTTCTACTATAACACCTTTGAAAGTGACCATGCTGCCCGTCAGCAGGCTGTTGTCCGTCAATTGGTCGCTGATTGTAAAACACATGATATTCCACTCTATGCCGAACCGATTGCTTACGGCATGTCTGATGCTGTCGATAAGCGAACGCTAGTGATTAAAGCGGCTCAAGAAATGTGTGATATTGGCGCGGATGTTCTCAAAATGGAATTTCCAGTCAATGTCAAGAAAGAGACGGATAAGGCAGTCTGGCTCGAAGCCTGTGTGGAGATGACTAACGCAATTGACGTGCCGTGGGCGCTATTGAGCGCGGGAGTATCGTTTGAGATATTTATCCAACAACTCGAAGTTGCTTGTCAAGCAGGGGCATCAGGCTTTATTGTCGGGCGTGCCTTGTGGGGCGATGTTGCGACGATGCCAGAAACAGAGCGCCTTCATTGGCTTAAGACTGTCGGCAAAAAACGCTTAGGATTACTTAATGCCATTGTCGGTTTGCATGGAACGCCTTGGCACAGTCACTTTGAAACACCGTCAGTAACAACCGATACTTTCCGACAATAGGCTACCGACGATGACTGACCGCACACCTGTTGTTGTTGGTGTAGGCATGACTCCCTTTGCATCGAATCGTGATGATTGTAATGTTCGCGATGTGGCAATTGAAGCGGTTCTCGCTTGTATGCACGATGCCGAACTCGAAAATTTCAAGGCGCTTGAGCATGGCTTGACCAGTTACGAGAGCGACCATTTCAACCGTCAGATGACACTCGGCGCTCTTTTGCATGACCATATCGGGCTGACTCCATTACCGAATGTGCGTGTAGAAGGTGGCGGCGCGACAGGGGCATTAGCTCTTCGCACAGCATGGGCATATGTCAAAAGTGGTTTATGCGATTCGATACTCGTTTATGGCTGCGAGACCAACGGACGCAGTATTTCATCACGGACAGCGAATCAACTATTTGCTTTGTCGGCTGATGTCGATTGGGAGATGATGGTCGGTGGGACATATACAGCATTTTACGCTGCGATGATTCGCGCTCATATGAAAAAATATGGCACACGCGAAGAACAATTTGCCCATGTTGCCGTTCGGAATCGTGCCAATGCCAAACATAACCCGATGGCACAAAAACCAATGGATATCACGATTGATGATGTTATGCAGTCGCGCCCCATCGCAGAGCCGTACAAATTATTCGATTGCAGTCTGCTCAGTGACGGCGCGGCGGTGATTCTGCTATCAACCGAAGAATGGGCAAGGCAACATAGCCCGAAATTTTCACAACGCCCAAAAGTCGTTTACACCGCGACAGGTTGCGGCACAGATACGATGCGTCTCGGAGACCGCTATCCGCATATTACGAATTTTGCCGCCAAACGCGAAGCGGCACGTCAAGCCTATGCCATGGCAGGAATCACGAATCCACTAGAAGAAATCGACGTTGCCGAACTCTATGACAGTTATAGCGGTGTCGAAATTCAAGCAGTCGAAGATTTGGGTTTCGTGAATGAGGGTGACGGTGGCGCAGCAATCACGGATGGCACATTTGACCGCAACGGACAATTGCCTGTCAACACAAGCGGCGGTTTACTCGGACGCGGCGCACCTGTCGGGGCAACAGGCATCGCACAAGCTATCGAAGTGGTGCAGCAATTATGGGAAAACGTCACACCCGAACGGCAGGTGAAAAATGCCCAACGCGGTTTAACAGATACGCACGCCGGAATCGGGACAATTTGTGTCGTGAATATCTTTGAACGCCGAGACTGATTATTGAACCGCCAAGAACGCCAAAAAAATGTAGGGACGAGATATATCTCGTCCGTTGCCTACGACAAATCATGTTGTGCCGAAAGATGAAAAACCGAGCATTTTGGATAGAGTTATGAGCAAAAAACAGGTTACAAGTCAAATCGAAATAAAACAAATCGAAGCAGGCGAAAACGATGACTGGCAGGCATTTCGTCAGGTCGAAATTATCACGCTGGAACTGACGCAGCAGTACAAACATAGTCTCGGCAAATACTCGCGCTTTTTCATCGAATTAGAGCGGGGGCATTTTTTCGGTACACGCTGTCCACAATGCGAAAAAGTCTATACGCCACCGCGCCCATTATGTCCTGATTGCATGTGCATTACAGAATGGCACGAACTCGCCGGAACAGGCACAGTTGAAACCTTTTCAGTGATGCACTTCACATCGGAAATCAATGCCGACGTGAGCCATCTCGCAACGCCCGTGATACTCGCTTATGTGCTGCTAGATGGCAGTTCGACCCTGTTTCCGCACGTTCTCAAAACTAAGCCAGAAAACGTACAAATTGGATTGCGCGTACAAGTTACCTATAGTGAATCGCCTGTCCAACACCCGATTCATCTGATGTATTTCCTACCGATGGAGGGTTAA
>JAUZRW010000162.1 GCA_030950085.1 Anaerolineae bacterium | reverse complement strand
CCAACCAGCTTCTTCAAGCAAGGACAGTGCCAATTCGGGGTCAAATTCATATGGAACAACGCCGAGTTCTGCTAATTCATCATCGGTGCTGGAAAGACCGGGGTGATTGTGTGTTGCAATCGGATAACCATTACCTTCGAGAATACCTGTTGCGGGTTGGTCGCCCTCTGGACGAGTACCAATCATGGCAAGGACATCGACTGCATGGGCAATTGCCAAACGCACACGAACATCACTAAATATGGGGTGGATACCTTGGTCAACGACATTACCATCTGTGTCGATACCGGGTTGTGGATTATTGGGGTCAGCCATATTGTAACCCATCCATGTATAACCATTGCTCGGATATTCAATAATCTGGAAGCGGTCATCGCCACGCAAACCATTTTGGTTATTGGCGCTGACACTGAGGAAGGAGTAATCACCTGCCAAGAAACGCTCATAGGCAATCGTTTGGTCTTCTACATTTTGGTAGAGCCATTCGCCCGGTGTCACTTGACCACTCACGCTGTCGGGATAATTAGGATCTGACAACAAGCTAACTTGTACGCCAAATTCGATGAAGGGGTCAGTGAATGGACCATAGGTTGCAACGCCATTTTCGCCTTCTGGCACGAAGTAGGGGTCGGCATCCATAGAAGCATAGTCATCACCAAAGGCAGCTTCATAAACATGAGCCGGAACAACGGGAATGTCGTTGAGGTCGCTAATCGCTTGGCAATTCGGGACAAGTTCAAGTGTACCATCATCATTCATAATAGGATTGCCATCTTCATCAGTGGCGACATTGCCGAGACGCACGCGAATGGTGAAATCATCGAGTGCTTCAATTTCATGAACGACACCTTGAGTGATTGTACCGTCATCCAGTTGGTACATCACCGTGATACGTGGCGAGCTAGATTCGCCAGATTGTACAGCACGGAAAGCCCACAGATAATCTTCGGCAGTGATTTGTTCGCCATCAGACCAGAACATATCTTGGCGTAGGGTAATGGTGAGTACCGTACCACTTTCATCATATTCCCACGCGGCTGCCATACCGTCGGGTGCGCCCGGAACCTCTGTTAAGGTAATCGGGTCGAGGGCGATGATGTCGGGATACATCCAATCGTGGACATCACTTGAGGATGAATCACTACTGATAATGGGGTTAAAAGTGCTGGGGTCATCACCGAGATTACTTTCGATGATAGTGCCGCCTTCGCCCGCCGCCGTATCTTGAGCGATGACGGGTAAAGCAAGTGACATGACCAGTACAAAAAGAACGGTGAGTGCTAAAAATCGGGTAAGCCTCACTTCATACCTCCTGAAGTAAATATATTATCGTATAATTCGACTACACGACTAGCGATGTGCAGCCCATCGTCTGCATTTAGACACAGCGATTTACGTGAAATTTAATCAATTGGCATGAAGTTTCCGCTAACATTCTTTGAAGGAGTGACGAAGTAACGATGAAGGTTTTATGCGGTCAACAATTTTGTGATACGAAGCGAAGCGGTGTATCATGTGAGGTCTATTCTCAATATACAAAAATCATCGGAGGCACGATGTCCGCAGGAAAACCTAAGCGCCCTTTCGGTGTGGCTGTGATTGTATTACTCACCCTCGCCATCGTATCAGTAACCTTATTTCCGTTGTTGGCACTACCCTCATTACCATCATGGACTGTCTTGAATGAATTAGAAATCTATGCCGCCGTCACACCTTTTCGAGTGGTCAATATTGTTTTAGTACCCTTCCAATTACTATTAGCCTTTGGGTTATGGTATCTCAGGCGTTGGGCATGGGTTCTGTATATGATTCAACTGGGAATCAGTATGACGGTTAGCCTACAGGCTCATTTTTCGGGACACGGAGATGCGGATTATGTTGGGATGGCGATTAATGTACTCATTGTTTTTTATTTGAACCAACGCGACGTTCAACAAGCATTTGGTTATCACCCACAACAGCGCGAGGATGGCTAACATGAGTATGGAAGATTTGCTGCTTTTACGAAAATACGAACCTGTCATTCGCTATACATCGGGCGAATTATTTTTTCCCTGCGATATCGAAACTTATTTGAAGTATTGCAGCCTATGGCAACATGCCCCCGATGGCGAAATTACATTATTGGCTTCTGAACACTCTCTGACAGCACAGAAACTGGCTTCTTTTGCCAACATCCCACCAGAGCATACGGTGTATTTACGCTTTGTTGAAGAGCCGATAGATGGCTTAGATTATCAAAAATGGCAACGCGAAAAACCACCCTTCACATCACGCGGACGATTGGCACGAGTCGGGTTAGCCTCGCGGATTCTGGATTCTGTTTTTGACCTTTCATTGCTGATTCGCGGCAAGGTTCCCGGTGGTACAACTGCCGCAGCCCATCGTCAATATCAGGCGATACGAGCCGATGACCCTCACTATGTCTATTACGGACGTGTTGTGCGAGAAGGGGGCTATATTATCCTGAATTATATCTTTTTCTATGTGATGAATAATTGGCGTTCGACATTTTATGGTGTCAATGACCACGAAGCCGATTGGGAGCAAATATTTGTCTATTTGTCAGATGAAGGAGATGAGCCGCCTGTACCGCGCTGGATAGCCTACGCGACACACGAAGATGAGGGTGATGATTTACGCCGACATTGGAGCGACCCCACATTGACCTTTGTTGATGAGACACATCCGGTTGTTTTTGCTGGAGCAGGGTCTCATGCCAGTTATTTTGAAAATGGTGAATATCTCATCCGCTTTCAACTGCGGTTTTTAGAGCCACTCCGCAATAGCGCACAAGTTCTGCGACGCTTTTGGACAGAGACGTTGCGTCAAGGCAATGGTAGTGTCAATGCCCGTCTGCGAGAACAAGTCGATGATTTCTTTAGTATTCCCTTTCTCGATTATGCCCGTGGCGATGGTCTCAGTATTGGTTCACTACAACAGGCTAATTGGAAGCCTTTCCTGATTGATGATGACACCGATTGGGTTCATCAGTATCGCGGTTTATGGGGCTTAGATACGCAAGACCCCTTTGGCGGCGAACGCGCTCCGGCGGGACCCAAATACAACCGCGACGGGACGATACGCCAATCATGGCATAATCCACTCGGATGGTCGGGCTTGCATAAAGTGAGTCCACCCAATATTGCCAAGCAGCAGCTTCAAGCGCATATTGCCCACTTGGAGAGTCAACAGCAACAATTACAAGCAGATATCATCAAAAAACGTGACATTTTGCGCCTAAAAAACTTAGAAGTTCGGGCTTTGTTAGCGACAGATTATTTGGACGAAATTACCGCGACACGACGTAAACAATTGGCAGCCGAAGCCGCAGAGCTTAATCAGCTATCTGCCCAATTAGCCGATTTGGAAGATACTATTCTCGCCAGCCGTCATTATTTGCACGAATTAGGGCGCGGCAATTGGGGTAATCCACGCGCACACATTACCCACGAACGGCGACCTGAACCGCCACAGTTGGAATTTAATCAGGCAATGGAATTTTGGGCAGCATTAAGTAGTGGTTTATTGTTTTTGATGCTGGCTTTATCCTTTGTGATTACACCCGGCAATTGGATTTTGCGCGTTGTCGTCATTGTTGCCATTTTTATCATTATCGAATCAGCCCTACGCGGACAACTTGCCGCCTTATTGCTCAATATCACCTTGATACTGGCAGTCATTAGCCTTGCAGTGTTGATTATTAAGTTCTTGCCGTTGGTCGTCTTATTCAGCCTCTTGGCACTTGCACGCTTGCTCATCGTTGAAAACTGGTATGAATTTCGCGGACGATAGGGGCAATAGATAGAGTCAGTAAATCACAGTTTTACATGCTGTCGGCGGACAGTATGGATACTGTCCCTACAATGCCCCGTTATGAACTGTAGGGACACAATCTATTGTGTCCGAAAATGACTCAGGTTGCCAAGATAGGGTTTCTTGCGCTAATCCATAAGCGCCTGATAAACCAGATTTTGATAACGTTCGCGGTAGGGATAGATGACTCTATCGGGCAGCATTTGTGTCATGAACAGGGTGATAAGGTCTTCTTGTGGGTCTACAGTGAAATGGGTTTGTGCGGCACCTGCCCAGCCAAATGCGCCAACTGAACTGATATAACCAGCTTCGCCGATATCGCGTATCACACTGAAACCAAGCCCGAAACCCGCGCCGAGAGGATTCAAACCTAGCACCAGAGGGAAGAGGCTTTGCGGCACATGATTACTCGTCATGAATGCTAATGTTTTGTGTCCTAAAATATGCCCATCGCCATACGCACCTTTGTTCAGCAGACAATTTGCAAACTTCAAGTAATCCGCCAAAGTGGATGTCAGACCTCCGCCGCCACTCGGACAGTGGGTAGGCTTGGTGACATCTTTTATCATAGCCACATCTTCTGGTGCGATAGGAATGCTCTTCTGTAAATTTTGTGCGGTATAAATCTGTGTCAGACGGTCAACTTTGTCTTTAGCGACATCGAAGGCAGTATCAATCATGCCGAGTGGCTTAAAAATGCGTTCCAGTAAAAAGTCTGCTAAGGGCATACCGGATAAGACTTGCACCAGATAGCCAACAATATCGGTTGCCACACTATAACGCCACTGGCTTCCGGGATGAAAAACAAGGTGCTATCTCACCCTGTAATTTTATTTGAGAGATAATGAAACCCCAACAGGGGTTTTTTAATATTTGTAGGACTTACGCAGTTGGCTGTTATTTTCGGGCGCAGCACGCTGTCGCCCCTACGATTTCTAGCTTGAAGTGCGTAACGCCTAATTTGTTTCTAGTAGCCTTAACTATCTCTATTGCCACGTCCGCCGCCACCCTTACCGCCGCGTCCGCCACAGCCGCCGCCACCCTTGCCACCGCGTCCACCTTTACCACCACGTCCGCCGCCACCGGGTCTCGCATTTTCAGTCTTCATAAGATTACCTCTTTACTCAACTATACGATACCCGGACTGTAGATGGCAAATGTTGATAAGATTTATGCCAATTGTAAAAAAAGTGTAAAAATCAACTGCGTTTGCAGAATCACGCTGTCTAGCAGCGAAAATCCTCAAATTTTCAGGTGAGAATGAAACTGTTTTCTCTGATATACTGATAATAGACTAAGTTTAATAAAACAATCCACAACATCAGGATTATCAGTAGGAGTTGGCGATGACAACGGGTATGATTGTAGTAGTCTTTCCGACACGACGGGCGTTAACTCGTGCGCTTGACCATTTGCAAGAAAACAAAGTGGTTGAAATCAAACGGGCGGCGGTTGTTGCCAAAGCTGGTAGTGGCGAAACGGTGATTCTCGATGATGACCTCAGTGCAGATGAAGGTGGCGTTGCCGGTGGGACTCTCGGTGCAGCGATGGCAGCACTTGGTATTGTTCAGTTCGGAGCGTTAGCCTTACCCGGTGTGGGACCTATCATTGCGCTCGGTGCGAGTGCAATTGTCGGCGGATTACTAGGCAATGTGACCGGACGCTTTGCAGCCAATCTCATGGATTTTGGCTACAAGAATGAACAAATCGAGGCTTTATCAGAACGCTTACAAGAAGGTCATCCGGCATTGGTACTGGAATTAGGAGACCCCGACAAGGCATTGAAGATTCTACAAAATACCTT
>JAUZRW010000161.1 GCA_030950085.1 Anaerolineae bacterium | reverse complement strand
GATAGACTTTCTACTCGCTGTTATTTACTAACTCAGCTTTTTAACGAAAGTCTTCTCTTTTTGCAAATATAGCCAAAGTCTAGGTAGGGGCATAGCGCGCTATGCCCTTACGACGGAATTCTAAAAACTTACCGAAGGTTATTAATGTCGTTTTAAGCCTAAAATTGAAAGTAGATAAACGGTGGGCGAACATCTAGGAGACGGAAATAATTAAAGAGGATAATAAGAGCCGCAAGATAATAGATTAGCCAGCGAAAAACAGGGTTTTTCAAGATTTGTTTCTGGAAGTTCCATCTAACACTATCTATTTCAACCAGCATCAAGAAGCCGATGACTGCGACCAGCATCAAAAATTCTCCTTTTGGGGCTGGATTATTCAAAAAGGGATGTAGAATTTGGGCATACCCTCTGGAGAAGTTGAACATATTGGTGATGACATATTGTGCATCAGATAATGTATTAGCGCGGAAGAAAATCCAAGCAAATACCACCAGTGTAAAAGTTAAACCTTGCTGAAACCAGCGAAGCAGCAGACCATCTCTCATCATGGATTGCTTGTTGCGATGTGTGTAGAGAACTTCGGCAATAATATACAAGCCATGCAATGTCCCCCAGATAACAAATGTCCAGTTCGACCCATGCCACAAGCCACTGACGACGAAGACAAACATCAAATTAAACAAATAACGTGCGAGCGAGCTACGATTGCCGCCGAGTGGGATATAGACATAATCGCGGAACCAAGTCGAAAGCGAGATGTGCCAGCGTTGCCAAAATTCGCGTATCGAACGTGAAAGATACGGTTGCCGAAAATTCTCCATCAGGTCAAAACCCATCACCCGTGCCGAACCAATGGCAATATCGCTATAGCCACTGAAATCACAATAAATCTGGAAAGTGAAAAAAATCGTCGCTAGAAGTAAGGGAAGACCCGTAAATTCTGGTAAGCCATTGTAAATCTTGTTGACATAAACCGCCGCACTATCCGCGATAACGACTTTCTTAAACGCGCCCCACAAAATCAACCGCAGCCCTGATACGACCCTATCGTAATCGAATTTATATTTCTGGCGGAACTGTGGCAGCAAGTTCTGTGCGCGTTCAATTGGACCCGCCACAAGCTGCGGAAAAAAAGCAACATATGTAGCGAAAATCCCCAGATTGGTTTCGACAGGAATCCGACCCCGATAGACATCAATCGTATACGCCATTGACTGGAATGTGTAGAAAGAAATGCCCACGGGTAGGATTAATGAGTGCGTGATGGGCTGATAGTCAAAGCCGACCTGTGCAAAGACTGTAGAGAGGGATTCATTGAAGAAATTAAAATATTTGAACGTGAATAGCACAGTCAGATTGACGATAATACTGAGACTGAGCAATAAACGACGTTTGCCAATTTGTGTTGCCGGAGTGCTATCGAGTTGCCGTGCCGCGAAATAATCCACCAATGTCGAAAACGCTATCAGTAGAACATATTCCACCCGCGAAAAAGCATAGAAAATATAACTGGCAATCAGCAAGAGTATCCAGCGTTTGCTGAGTGGTAAAGCAAAATATAGCGGTACAACGACAGCAAAGAATACAATATATTGAGGTGAGATAAATGACATGCCACGCTCCGAAAAGCCTCAATCTGGGCTAAACAGTGTTGGATAGGTCAACAAGACCAAACAAGAATAATGTGCGCTACGGACTCAATCAAAGACCTGTTTCGGGTCGGATGATGCCTCAAGTTGCTGTCGGAGTGCGACTTCATCCGAAAATTGCCCCAATACATCTGGGTTTTGTCGGAGCATCTCAAGATAGAGCATCAGCGTTGCCCGTTCCGACATATGCCAGTAATCTAGCATCATGTCATTGTTGATATTCAGAGGATTGGGATTCGTAAAATCAAAAAACTGGGCATTATCGTAGCCAGAGAAAAGCGACTCCAGAGCGCGTGCAGCATTTTGATGATAACCCGGTGCATCGGTCAATTGTGCAAAGGCGGCTGGGGAATAAGGTGGGAAATAAGCAATCACGGTGATGTCTTCTGCCTGCGTTGTCTGGAGGATGTCCGCCACTAGCGCCAATGCTATCGGGGAAGCCTTTTCCCCGGCTTCAAACGTGGCGTGCTGCGTCGGGATGGTGATAGGTTGTCTGCTGTACGGAAAGACCTGACTCCCATCATATCGCAGCCCAAGGTCTGATTGTATCGCGCTGATTCCCAATCTTGTTCGGTCACTCATGGGTATCTGTAATTCGTTAATCAGTGTTCTAGTAGGCATTTGACCATTGATAAGCTGTTGCCAGAATTGCGCTGACTGACCCATGCTAAATTCAATCTGCCCCAAATCAACATCATAGCGATAAATATTGGAATCATGAAATTGACTGCGAAAGTTGGTTGAGTTCAGTTCAAGTAGCAAGATGTCTGGGTAAACGTCAATCCGTGTCCATAATTCATAGATTGTACCTAAGTCTGCCGCCGCCACAAAGCCATTATAGAACGCATCTGGGTCATTCCCGAAAAGTTCGGCTCGAAATAGTGTCGCACGCGAAGACCCTAGAACCAGAATGCGCGGTTGATACCGATTAATTGCTACTTCCTTGTAGGCAAACATATTTCTGCTGGATGAATCGTATAGAATAGCATGATTATCGCTCTGCATTTGGATAACAGCAGCCTGCGGCAGTGCGACCCCTACACGCCAAGCAATCGCAAAACCAGCTATGATAAGCACTGTGAATGGCGTGAGGAAAAACACCAGTTTCAGGGCAAAGATTTTCATCAAAAAACCTCTTGCAGAAAAAACAATATCATCCAACAAAATGAACGATATACGACACTACCAAAAACCTCAAGGATTTATTCAGAAATGCCTAATGCAAAGATACAAGAGTTTTGAACTTGAATTTCTGTGTTCTTGGTATCTTCAGTTCATGGTCAGTTCATGGATAGGTAAATCGTGACACACAACCGCATAGATAGCTGAAATACGTTTTTTGTAACTTCACGGCTCAGTCTTGAATCAATTCCACAGCTTGAATCAGACTCTTATCCAATTCGTCTAGGCGGTTTTCGCCCAAACGCTCTAACTCAGCACGCACCCGAAAGCTATCCTCACGTAATTTTTTGATGTTTATTCCCTGACAGACATCCGGTAAAACGACCAACCATTGCACACTGCGTTGTAACATCTTTAATGCGCCGCGATAATTACCACGTTGAATCTGAAAATAGGCGACTCCCACTTGCAGCACGGCGCGATACAAATCACGGACAGGGCTTTGGGTCTGCATCCATTGTGCTTCAAATAAATCATGCTGCTTATAATATTCACCTGCATTGAACATCTTCACGCCTTCTTGTGCCAGTGCTGGCAACACTTCTTGACATTCACAATCCAGTTGCTTGATGATTTCGGGGTCACGGACACGGGCATAGTCTGAAACGAGTTTGACTAAGCCATGCCGTAACTCATCTTGGCTAATTGCTAAATCTGCACCTGATAGTGGCGCAATTGCCCGTTTTTGTGCATCATCCGTGACTAATATGATGGGGATGCGGCGCGTTGCAGGACTCGCCTTCGGGACACTAACCCATGTTTCCCATGATAGCGACTCGCCATCGACTAAAATCATAGCGGCGAGTGACTCGATGAGGGTATTCATATAGCCATCATGTTGAGTTTGATGCACAATCGTATAGTCCGCGCTGAGTTTTTCAGATACTTGTGCCGCCCATTCTGGTTGACCTGTCATAACAATCGTTGGCTTATCCATTTTTTATCCTCTGCTGGCTGTTGAATTGTTGCCATTGTATAAGACTTAAGGCAGGAATTGATAAAGATGACCCAAAAGAGAGATTAGTTCAAAAATGACTCTGTGCCTCCATTTCTTCGTTTTTCTGCATTACGATTTCTCTCGAAGGTCAATAAATACTGTTTTTGGTGACTTGGCGGTTCAAAAATCCGCTTTTTCAGATAGGCAATTAGTTTCAACAATACATCTTTTATTGGGTGTATTTCAATGTTTTGACAAAGTGGGTTTAGCACGCTAAACCCCTACGCTAATCAAGGTATTTTGAACATAGGGGCAAGATGTGTCTTGCCCAACTGAAAGTGTGCCACTTTTCTGAAATGCACCTTCTTTTATTATTTGCGTTGAATCAACACCCCTATCCCGTGTATAATAAATTTTGCTTATTTGATACCCTATCAGTCAATCGGAAAACACTGTGCCAATCTTACTCGAAGGCGAACTTGATATTATCACTCATAGCGCCGCCCAAAGCGCAAGATTCGGGGCACGTCTCGGTAAATTATTGCAACCGAGTGATATTATTTGCTTGTCTGGTGATATGGGGACAGGCAAGACCATATTCGCTACCGGTATCGGACACGGATGGGGCGCGAAAATTGCCTTAACTAGCCCAACATATAATCTCGTACATCCCCATAAGCATGATGCCGATAAGACGATTCTCTACCATCTCGATTGTTATCGCTTGCAAAATGCGGATGATACAGATTCGATTGGTTTGGATGATATTTTGGATAGTGACAGTATTGCGATAATTGAATGGGCAGAGCGCATTGATGAGGCACTACCGCATGACCGCTTATGGGTCGATATGCGTGTGATTGAAGATATGCGCCGCAGTTTTCGTTTTCAAGCAGAAGGGGAACGTTATCAACAGTTGATAGACGACTTTCGCGCTGCAATTTTTGGCATAAAGTAAAAAATCATGCGTATACATACAGGTATAAATATTGTAGGGGCGTACCCGCGTGTGCGCCCGAAAATTCATTAAAAATCTGACAACTAATGACTGAATACTGAAAATTTCTATGCTACTTGCAATTGATACCGCAACTCGTTCGTTGAGTTTGGCGCTCCATAATGGCAATACTCTCATTGCCGAACAAACATGGCGTACAGGCAATCAACACAATGTTTTACTCGCACCCTCTGTTCAGCACATGATGGCGGTCTGTGATGTGACCACGCACGCATTAACGGCTGTCGCTGTCAGCAATGGACCCGGTTCATATACAGGACTGCGTATTGGTGTTGCCTTTGCGAAGGGTATCGCGGCAGTCAACAAATTGCCCCTGATAGGAGTGTCTACACTCGATATGTTAGCCGCCGGACAACCCTTCAAGAATACACGCTATAAATTGTTGGCGATTCTACAAGCCGGACGCGGACGTATTATTGCCGCACAATATCGCGTCAAAAAAGGGCGCTGGGATGCCCTCACAAACCCTGAAATCACCACATGGGACGACCTCTTGCAAAATATTGAAGGCTCGTATTACATCACGGGTGAAGTGGATGATAATGGGCGCAATGCCATCGAATCTGCGAAACTAGAAGCGGCTTCATTGACGCTAGTTGACCCTGCGAATCGGGCGCGACGGGCGGGCTTTCTGGCACAAGAAGCATGGCGACGCTATCATGCAGGGGATGAGGAAGATTTCTCACCTGCGAAATTAGTGCCTGTCTATATGAATAAGCCGAGTTAGTTGATGTCAACGGATTTAACTTTGCGCTATATGACAGTCGCAGATGTCCCCGAAGTGGTGGTCATTGACGAAGCCTCATTCACACCGCCTTGGACTGCGCGTTCGTATCGCTTTGAAATTAATGAATCGAACGTGAGTTATATGCTCGTTTTAGAGCAACCCACACAGCGCCCATTAACAGGTTTTCGTCGTTGGTGGAAAAACCTCATAGGGAGCAATGAGACAACAGAAGAAATGTGTACAATTGTGGGCTATGGTGGTTTATGGAAAATTGCCGAGGAAGCCCACATTAGCACCATTGCGACCCATCCGGATTATCGTGGACGTAAATTGGGCGAAATTCTGTTAGCCGGTATGATTCGACGGGCGATTGTTCTCCATGCCCGATACGTCGTATTAGAAGTGCGTGTTAGCAATACTGTCGCACAGAATCTGTATCATAAATATGGCTTCAAGATGCACGGTATCAAGAAGAATTATTATCATCATGACCATGAAGATGCCTATGATATGCGCCTCGATTTATCGGGGGCTGCCATTGCCACATTTAAGCAGCAATATCGTCACTTGCAACAGCACAACCCCTTCCGAGACCGTTATTCTCGCACCCCACATCCTCGATTAGACCGCTAAACCATTTTCAGTAAAACGACTTAACAGTCCTTCTGAGACCGGCATCGCTTTGACCATCACTTTCAGACTTTCTTCTAAAATCGCTTTTAAGAACAAAAGCCCTTTGCTGTCCAAACGTTGGGCGACACCTTTATGGGACTGGCTTCTTGTCTGTCCGAAGAAATCTCACGGATAGCTGAATAGAGACGAATGTCGGTTTTAGAATTCCGTCGTAGTGGTACGACGCATCGTGGCGCTACAAAACCGAGATTTTATTTCCAATTACTTTCCAGATTCTACATTTTGAAGTGCATAGCCAAGCAAAAAGCACCCCATTGTGAGGTGCTTTTCGCCATTAAAGACAGCTTCATTAGATTTGTGCTGACACTTTATGCAAATATCAACACAGTCTATTCATTTTAGGATAGAAATCCAAACTAACTCAGCGATACGCTATAAGTACCGCTACCTGTACCATTAAATGAACCAACCTCAATAATCAAACCTGTTGACCCAGCAGGTAATGTTATGGTAATTTGTGAGTTAAGATTGCCACCAGAGTCATCATCTTCACCAATATAATTACCATTTCTATCATAGACCCACAGATAGGTATCAAAATCACTGGAACTCAGGCTGATAGTGATTGTTACAGGTGTCCTACAGGGGTCAATCGTGAAGAACCAAGAGTCAACGGCTCCTGTACTCAATGTTTCTTGGAAAAAGAAGGGAACATCATGTGTGGTACAAGTTTGACCGGGTTCAGTCACGAATAATGTGACTTGTCGTATAACTTGACCAGCGCGTGTATTCACAGTGAGCGTATAGGTGCTGGTTTGAGACGGACAGGCTTGTCGTGAACCGGGACCTGTCACCCCTTGAAAAGTGAATTCTCCGCCGGAGAGAAACAAAGATTCGACAAATTCCGCATCCCAGCGCAAGGTCGTACAATCTCCACGAGGGATTGACGTGCGATCAAGTGAGAATTCTATGCGTGGGTTGTCAAAACTATAACCGCCGGGGGGAGGTGTCTGTGTGGCAGATGAGCCACTACTACTAGGGATTGGGATAATCGGTGGTGCTGATGCAAAACCAACTTGGTTGCAATCACCACTTTCTGTCACATCACGCGCGGCTACCCAAATTTCATTGACCTGTGCCGCACGTCGCGGAGCAGCCTCAAACTTATCAAGTTGATACCATATATCACCGTCATCATCGAACTGACCTTGTACTTCAAATTGACGGTTAATGGGAAGAAAATCAATACTTGTACGATTGAGTCCGGGCCCAACACGGAGGCGTACTGTGCGCTCACGATTTGTACTCACGGTGCAGGGCGTTGGCGTGAGTGTTGCAGCTAGGGGTGTCGCGGTAATCACCAAAGGCGCTTGTGTTATAGCACTGGATGGTTGACCTGTCTCTGGCGTAGCCCCTGCGCTCCCTGTTCCATCACTTGCTTCAATGAATGTGCCAAAGGTTTCGATGATAGCTAAGATAGTATCTGTATTCTGAATGACATCAAAGGCACTTCCCCCTGCTTTGACAAAGCCGAGTCCCTTTAACCCACCAATATTGAGTTCGACAAGCAGTGCGAGTGTTCCTTGTCCATCCGCCAACACAAAAGAACCGATGACAGCCGGTTCATTTTCATCGACTTCAATGGAGTGTTCAGTTGTTTCAAGACTGAAAATCGCTAGGATACGTTCAAATGTTGCTCTAGGGCTATCATCCGATGCGAATTGATTCACTGTACTAATTAACTCCGCATTGAAAAACTCAATTGTCACAGTCCCATTTGATAGCGTGACAGCACCCCCAACTTCTGAAGCTGTCCAGCCGACAGGGTAATTAAAGGCAATGGAACGGTCAGTGGATATGAATGTTTGGGTTAAATTAGCATCTTGGGCAAAAATAACACTTGTGATGCTAAATAGAATGAGAATTAACAGAGTAATTCGTCGCTTGCTACTACTGCATAGGGTATTGAGCATATTATCTCCATGAAAATGAATTTTTGACTACATTAACGATACACGACTATTGCGGAGTGTGCTGTGAATATGAGTGCTATTTTGCATTTGGTATGCTATATATCTTAACTTATCTCTTTTATTACAAAACCGATATAATTAACTCTATCATACCTTCTATTTTGAGTCTATAGGAAAATTAAGGAAAATTAAGGCAGTTGGAAGTTTCTACATCCGACGCGGCACTGTCAGTAAGAAAGCAACCCCTATGACACCGAAGCCAGAAATCCAGTTCCATAACCAATAGAGTAAGCCGCCAATTTGTCCGCGCTGATAAATCGGTACAGGCGTAAATGTCAGCACAAGAATAACCAACGCAACAATCGCAATCACACGACGAGGCGCATCAAGTGGCGTGATATTATCCATTGGCACAGCATAATTGCGCCCGACGAAGTACAACATCAGCGCAAATAGTAACCATGTTAGAGACAAGAACAGCGCCAAGCCCACCATAGCCAACAAAAGAGGAAAATAGAGTTTTCGTGCTTTGTCGCCTAAGAGCGAATACAGCACATGCCCACCATCTAATTGTCCTAGTGGCAGCATATTGAGCGCCGTGACGAACAAGCCCGTCCAGCCCGCCCATGCCAGTTGATTCAGCAAAATATCTTGTGTGCCATCAAGCCAACTTTGCCCTAGTACCATCCACTTTGCTGCCCCATAAAGCAGCGAAACTCCTTCGACAATGCCATCGGGTTCAATGGGAATTTTAATCGAAGTCATCATGCCAATCAGCAGAATCGGCACAGCAATTACAAAACCTGCAATGGGGCCCGCCGCACCCACATCGAGTAGTGTTTTACGATTTTTCAAGGTTTCGCGCAGGACAATCGCCGCGCCAAATGTCCCAAAGGGGCTGATGAGAAAAGCTGGTATGAAAAATGGTAACGAGGCTTCAGCATTATGGCGACGCATCATCAAATAATGTCCCATCTCATGCGGAACGAGAATCAGCAAAATCGAGAGCGCATAAGGCCATCCGCGCCAAATATTTTTAACAATTTCCATGACTCCTGCACCGAAATTGACTTCGGCTTGTGCTGCTTCAAGTAGAATGCCCTGTTGCAATAAAGCCTGCTCATCACGATATTGCATTTCTGCCAATGAAATCGCTGCCCCTGTCAACATCACACTGATAATTGTCACGATGAATAAGACCAGATTAGGCAATGCCGACCACGCCTTGGGCCTTATCGGACGATGTGCCAAGACATGAATCACATGCGGTTGCCCTTGATTCGCGCCTTCAGGATTTTGGCGCAGTAACACATACATATCTTGTGCGCTGAGTTCTTTATCGAGTTCGCTATAGACTAATTCTGAATCGTGCAGTAATTCTCCTGCAAAAGTGACCAGCAAGTGACTCTCATTGCGATAGATGATAGATTGGTCTTCGGTTGGCAAGACATCGGGGGCAAGTTGGGCGACTTGCTGAATCATCATATATTGGGCGATGATGTCACGCACTTCAATTTGCCGCCAATCTTCATGCTGGACTTTACCATTGCTATGCAGATTATCGGTTGATGTGGTCGGTTTCTCTTGCATCAACATTTTCTCCAGAGGGTAACTAGGTGCTATCTTAACAGCTTAACAGAAAGTAGCGCAGCGCAAATCATCAGAAATCACGAAGGTTAGCAAAATCAAAAAATGTCTTGGCTAGACGCAATCGACAAGGAGATAGACAATAGCAAGGTTATCGACAACATATGAAGGAATGTCTATGCAGACCAAATATGGTAGTTATCAAGAACAATCGCGCAAAACGTATAGCGATATTGACTGCAACAACCCCATTGTTTACCCAACACTAGGGCTTGTCAACGAAGCTGGAGAATTCGCGGGCAAAATCAAAAAAGTCTTCCGTGATAAAAATGGTGAATTTACACCAGAAGTCAAAGAGGCGCTCAAAGGGGAATTAGGCGATGTCCTCTGGTATCTCACGCAAATCTGTACCAATCTTGGTTTTTCGCTGGAAGAAGTCGCCGAATCGAACCTCGATAAACTCTTTTCGCGCCTCGAACGGGGGACGATTCAAGGCGAGGGGGATAATCGCTAAACTGGACTCTATGATGTTCGTGCTTGCAATATGGCGTGATGCTGATATTGTTTTCGCCTGCTAGAGCTATGAAACTCTGTCCGATGACGCGAAAGATTGTGGATGCCTGTCGATTCAACTGCATTGCCTGATGACCCCCATACGCTGACTCCTGATGCGGCTGCCGAACAAGAGGCGACGAATGCTTCTGTGGCAAGTGCAACGGGGATTCTCGCGTTGGGCAATGTTGCCAGTCGGATTCTCGGTCTGGTGCGCGAAAAAGCATTAGCCTTTTTCTTCGGGGCATCAGCGTCTATGGATGCCTTTCGCTTGGCAGTTATCATCCCACAAACCTTCTATGATTTACTCATCGGCGGACACGTCAACGGCGCGATTGTGCCAGTTTTCAGCGAGATTGTCACACTCAAAGGGCGTGACGAATTATGGAAAGTGGTCAATATTTTATTCAGTATGTTGCTGGTCATTGTTTCGGCAATTGTCATCATCATTCAAATTTTTGCGCCCTATCTGGTGCAGTTAACAGGTAGTGGCTATGATGCCCAAACACTCGCACTCGCAACACAATTACTCCGCTTGACCTCACCAGCACTGATTTTTTTGGCGCTCTTTGCCATCTTTAGCGGCACACTCTACGCTATCAATAACTTTACATGGCCGGCGTTTGCAGGAGTCTTGTTTAATGCCTCGATTGTATTGACGACATTTTTACTTGTGCCGCCGATGCAGGTTATACCGCGTAGCGATATTAATTATCTATCGCCTGTGATGCTTGGTAGACCCGATAATGCAGTCATGGCAGCAGCCATTGGTTGGACATTGGGTGCGATTGTGCAAATGAGCCTACAAATGGTGGGATTGCGAATGTCACATTTGCGCTTCACCATTAATTGGAAACATCCTGCCCTACGTCGGATTGCCTTGCTCTATGCGCCTGTGATGTTCTCGTTGATGATGGATACAGTGGTCATTCGTTTTTTTAGCTACAATCTCGCCTCAAAAACGGGAATCGAAGGTGGCTTGCAATATATGAATCTGGCAACAACGCTGATTCAGTTTCCGCAGGGCTTAGTAGCAACTGCCATCAGCATCGCTGTTTTGCCGACTCTTGCTGCACAAGCTGCATTGGTCAAAGGGGCAGGTTTACGCGCTTATCGAGATACACTCGGCTTAGGCTTACGCTTGACCATTACGTTAATTATTCCGGCGGCATTGGGTTTGTTCGTACTGGCACATCCGATTACCCAACTCTTATTTGAAGGCGGCGAATTTCTGGCGGCTGATACGGTGATTACAGTCCGTGCCTTGCGATTGTATCTGTTGGGCTTGCCCTTTGCGGCGCTCGATTTATTGCTGGTTTATGCCTTCTATGCTCGCAAAGACACCCTCACGCCGGCATTGATTGGGGTTTTCAGCCATGTGGTTTATATCGTGACCGTCTTATTACTCTTTGATAGATTCAACTTGTTTAGCCTGATGATTGCGGATAGTGTCAAACACATGGTTCATGCCACAATATCCGCCATCTTTTTATGGCGGCATTTACATGGTTTTGGGAAGCAACGTTTATTGTTGACAGCCTCTAAGACGATTGCGGCTGCTGGTATAATGGGTCTGGTCGGATGGCAGACTCTCCCATTCCTGAATCGCGTCATCGGCAGCGCCAATACCCTGCAACAAGCATTACTGGTTTTGATTGCAACAGCCCTAAGTGGCGCAATTTTCATTATATTGGCAGTGCTACTGCGATTAGAAGAATTGTATTGGTTAGCAGGTCTTATCCGCAAGAAAATCGGGCGCTAAGATTTAGTGAGCGCATATCCATTGTCAGGAGATTGATGAAATGCAAGAATTAGAACGTGTTGCACTCACCGAAGATTTGCCCGAATATGGCTTGAAAGCTGGAGATATTGGCATGATTGTTCATATCTATGGCAATCGCAAGGGGTACGAAATCGAATTTGTGACTTTAAGTGGCGAACTAATCGCATTGGTGTCAGTTTATCCCTCACAGGTTCGTCCGCTAGAAAGCGATGAAATCGCCAGCGCTCGCCGTGTAAAATCCGCTTGAAATTACGCTAATAATCTTGGGTATACTTAAAGAGATGCCGACACCATTTACGCACTTACTTATCTCACATCGCCTCCTCAATGACAGGGCATTATCGCAAAAGACACGACGCTTGATTACCGCTCATCCGTCGGATTTTTTGCTAGGCGGTATTATTGCTGATGCCCGTCCCGCAGGTGGCAAACGTGCTGATACCCATTTCTATCATTATACAGAACCCATGCCCGATAACCCGTGGCGCGAAATGTTCCGACACTATCCCTCGTTAAGACAGCCGCTTTCTACACAGCATCACGCTTTTCTTGCAGGTTATGTGGCGCATCTTGCCGTCGATGAATATTGGTCACGCTATATGTTGAAGCCGCACTTTGCAGATAGCGATTGGGGGGAAGATAAAAATGACCGCTTTTTTAGTCTGCATTTGCTCTTGATTCATATGGATGAACGCGACGAAAAAGCATTGGAAAGCGCAATACCGAGCCGCTTAAGGCAGAGTCAAGCGCACCATTGGCTGCCTTTTTTGACCGATAGCGAGATTTGCGAATGGCGCGATTTTATTGCCCGACAATTAGAAACTGAGAGCCAAACTCTGCCTGTTCTTGGCAAGCGTATCCAAACGTCAGTCGCAGATTTACGGCGCATTATGGACGATACCCGTAAAATGCAAAGCCGCGTTTGGGATAATATCGCGCCGTCGGTGCTTGCACATATAGAAGCAGAAATGTACACATTTGCACAAGAACAAGTCGAAATTTATCTCGCTTGATTATGAATCGCAAAAACGCCCAGATTTTATTCAAAAATTTTCGTAACTGCTCAGGTAGGTATAAAGGGTCGTCCAAGCAGAGCCTCATAAATAACTTGGATGACATTTTGCCCCTGTTTACGGGCAGTTGAGATATAACTGCGAATATCACAGAAAGTTTCAGCACCGAGACGAGTAC
>JAUZRW010000160.1 GCA_030950085.1 Anaerolineae bacterium | reverse complement strand
GCAAATGCGTTTGGGAATACTTTGTTACTGAGGTGGGTCACCTATGGCTTATCGGCGAACCGACGCTTGGAGACATAAACCTCATTTTCGCTGGACTTTTACGCTTCTCACGATTTTTTGAGAACAACCCATGTCCCACGTGTTGATGCGCTTTGCTACCCTTCAAGCAGAGATTTACACGAGCTATCCATCGGAGATAATATACCATATTTACCAGTTTTTGTCTATATTTTATGAAACTAAATTCAACCCTTCTTATGGGCGGCAGCTATTGGTTACATTGGTACGTTAGCACTGACCTCACTCCGATTTACAGCCTTTATCGTCTACATCATGACACTTGTGCCTAAATATCAGCAATCGGTGATGGCGGGGGCTGGCGAAATGGCGGCTGGTCTCAGTTTTGCAGCGATTGTCCCTACGAATAATGATTGTTGAACCGTAGGGATGTGATTTTTCATGTCCGCGATAGCACAATTTCATGGATAGGTGAACTATTACTAAACAAAATTCACGTTACTAATCGCCTAAGATACCATCAAGGTCTTCGCTTGCTGCTTTCAAGACATTCATCAACGCAAAATCGCCACCAAAAGGAATCATTTGCGAGCCTTGCTTACGATATTTATCCAACTCTTCAATAGATGATGCGGTTCTCGCCCAGACCTTACCATGTTGACGGGCTGCTTCCGCAACTTGAGCGACTGCTTCGTCTATAGTCATAGACAGTGAGGCATCTGCATTAAGGCGTAGACCTAAATCGCCGGGTCCTACGAACAGTGCGTCAATACCGGGGACAGCCGCTATCTCCGCAACATTAGCGACAGCCTGCGGTGTTTCAATTTGTGCGACAATAAAGGTTTCACGGTTCGCATCTTCAATATAGGTACTATTCGGTATCCATGAGTCGCCACCAAAGTTGCAATCCAACCCAGCCCCATCTAGTCCACGATTACCTATCGGTGGAAATTTGGTTGCACTCACAATATCACGAGCCGCTTGTGCATCATCAACAAAAGGAAACATCAAGCCTGTTGCACCATCTTCTAAGTAACGATAAAGCCGTGTGCGTTGGCGTGTTGGCGTGCGAATCATGCAATCAATATCATATAAGTGGCAAAGTGCCTGTAAATGTTGTACTTCTCGATTATCCATATTGCGGTGTTCGAGGTCTAGCCAAATACCATCAAAATTAAAATGAGCCGCATAACGAATAAAAAACGGTAATACATGCCCCATCGAACAGAAACGCGCAAATTCATTGTTGCGCCATTTTGCCAATACCTTGCTTTTTCTCATCGCGCACCTCTCCTTGAAGTTGAGTTTTATCTGGATGCTAGTCAAACACAGGTCACAAAGTTAATAAGCCCCTTTCAGGGTTTCACCGCGCCTCACACAAAATGGCAATGTGAGCGAGTGTCTACAAGTCCAACATAGTCACTTTGTTAAACAAGACATGGTTCAATGGTACTATAAATGAACCAATGCTGCAACACGAACGGCATTACGAAGTGCATTTTGTATTATTGCAAAGGCTGTCATGGTCAGGTATTAGGTATCTTTATGCAGATATCCACCATCAACCCGTAAGATAGTTCCTGTAATATAATCTGCATCCTCTGATGCCAGAAAAGCCACAGCTTTGCCAATATCGGCAGGTGTTCCCAAACGTCCCCATGGTAGCCAAGAAATACTCGCCGTAACATCTTCTCCAAAAGCCTCACGTTCGCCCGGCGTATCAATCCAACCCGGTTCAATGATATTTACGTTGATATGATGAGATACCAGTTCGCGTGCAATTGTTTTTGCCATGTGGTTTAAGCCAGCTTTAGCAGCATTATAGGCAACGGCTGTGGTATAAGGCATTTCGGCATGAACGCTAGAGATAAAGATAATCTTTCCGCCACTTTTGCGCTCAACCATATGGCGTGCGACTAATTGACTCATATGGAAGCCGCCCACCATAGTTGCTTGAATAATTCGCTCAAATAAGTCAGGGTCAAATTCTAAAAAAGTTTGTCGCGTACTCATTGCTGGATTACTGACCAAAATATCCAAGGAGTTGACAGCAGCGAGTGTTTCGCGCATCAATTTTTCGCAACCGACTCGGCTGAATACATCCGCTTCAATGGCAATCGCTTCGCCACCTAATGCTTCAATTTCTGTGACTGCCGCTTGCAAATCAGGGCTATTGGGTCGGTCATTGATGATAACTTTTGCCCCAGATCGCGCTAATTCTATAGCACAACCTTTACCAATACCGCGACCTGCCCCTGTGATTAGTGCCGTTTTACCTTCAAATCTCATTGCTCACTCCTCTAAGATTCCTTATGAATCCGATAAGCTAACTTTAGTCTGCGGTTTTCTCGTCTATCAAAAATGCGAATATTTTCAGCAGCAATCCCATGAGCCTGTAGACAGCGTACTCGCCGCCTACCCATTGAACCAGCACGAAGAATCAAAAACTTCTTATCTTGATTCATAAATTTCATCCTAACAAATCCAATATTTGACAAATCTATACAGCCCGTTATAATCCTAATCATCTGATGCTACTGGTCAGACCAGCAGATATGATTATGTCGCATTTCAATATCTTGTCAAATACTAATTTTTGTCGATTATTCAAAATGTGATGTACTGAATAAACGACTTCATCCTGAAATATATTTTGAGCGTATAAATGGCGGAATCAAAAATTACATTAAAGCAACCACGAAAAGTTACGATTGTGGCCTCAATTGTTGAGCAACTGGTCGAAAATATCCAAAATGGCTCATTAAAGCCTAATGATAAATTACCATCAGAACGGCAATTGATTGAAATGTTAGGTGTAGGACGCTCATCAGTGCGAGAAGCTCTACAAGGACTGGTCATGATGGGCTTAGTAGAAATCCGTCCGGGACAAGGCACATTTGTTAAGCATAATCTATACACTTATATCCCTGATTTAACAAAGCCCGATTTGTCCACTAATTTGCAACGAGAAATGCGCCTCCAACTCATTGAGGCACGGCGGATGATTGAAGTAGATATTGCTTTTCAAGCGGCTAGTAATGCGAGTGACGAGCAGATAGAGCATTGGCACTCAACCTTTGATGATTACATTCGCTATATTGATGATTTTTCTGACCCACGTTACCTAGCAGCACATAGCGATTTCCATCTACTTCTAGCGGATATGACTCAAAATCCTTTCTGCGTCATGTTAGTGAGAACGTTATTGCAAGCGATTCCACAAACATTACGCGAACGCGAATTCACTTTTCCGAAGGAACTCAATTTGCAACAGCTTCGAGAGGCTCAGGTTGAGATACACCGCGCCATCTTAGAGGCGGTTGCCAATAGAAATAGTCCTGCCGCACAAGAAGCAATGGAGTCACATATGAATTTTGAACGCGATTTAGTCTTGAAGGTATATCCTAAAAAATTAGATTCTTGATAACGATATGACTCGTTTACTGCCAAAACGAAGGCACGCTCTCTCAGAGCAAATAGGCTTAGATACTGGCTTCCGTTGTGCCGCGCGTTGATATCATCGCAGGCGGAAGTAGTAGATATTTATTTGTATTTCAAGAAATTGAAGCTAGGAGGTGAAGATAAATTATAAGAGGGCAAGTGAATAACCATAAAGAATGAGCCAGCATAAATTAATTTCGATAGGCTGGCATTGTTAATCAAAGCATAAGGAGACAACATGAAACATTATCGTGGAATATTAGTCGGCGGTTTTTTGATGCTGCTGCTGATAGTATCAATATCTGCCACAGCACAAGACCTTGAACCTGTCACAATCACGTATTGGACAGACCCCGCCTTGGCACAACCCGTTAGTTTGCCTGAGTTTACAGAACTTGCTGCCTTTGAAACATGGCAAGCCGAGCAGTTTATGGAAATGTATCCCCATGTAACAATTGAAGTTCGTGGCTTGGATTGGCCGGATTTATCAACTGTTGTACCGACAGCACTCGCCGCAGGTGATCCGCCTGATATCCTCAAAGATTATCTGGGACGCACATCGGGTTACGGCAATCAGGGTGTCACAGTCGATTTGTACGACCTGTTACCGCAAGAAGATGTTGATGATTTGCTGCCCGGTCTGGTTGAACTCTATACCATTAATGACGAGCTACACGCCATGCCCACCTACTTCTGGAATCACGCGATGATTGTCAATTTGGCACTCTTCGAAGAAGCAGGATTAGCTGATTTGATACCTGTAGATGATCGTGATTGGACATTCGATGAATTTTATGAAGCCGCTACTCAAATACAGGCTGCTGATATCGGTGTTGAATACCCATATACCTTGCAAGTTGCATCTGAGCAAGGCGATTACGACTTCCATGCTTTCATCTGGGGAGCGGGTGGTGAAGTTTGGAATGCGGATTGTACGCCGGGCTTTGATAACCCCAATACACTCGTGGGTCTTGAGTTTGTCAATAACTTGTATCAAGAAGGCTTAATCAACCCTGACGCGACGACGGCTGCCTATGCTGACCAGACCAACAACTTCTTTACGGGTCGCAGTGCAATCATGGGCGGTGGTATGGGTGTCCTTAACAACACCATTGGCAACGCCATTACAAATGGTGAGGTCACGGTTGCCATGGATCCTGTCATTGTCACTTACCCACATGTCGAGGGCGAAGTATCTGGATTAGGTGTTGGCCCATCAGGATTTGCAGTCTTTGATAAAGGTCGTTCGGAATACGAGATGGAATGGATTATTAAATTCTTGCTCTTCCTGAATTCGACAGAAGCCGAGCAGACTTATACAGTCAATAATGCACAATTCCCAGCTCGTTCATCGGCTGGTGTTCCCTTAGCGGACGATGCGAATTACGCCTTGACACTTGAGTTAATCCAAGAACGCGGAACTGAGAATCTGGGATTAGCTTGTTCAGGATTTGGTGAAGTGCGTGTATCACAACCACCCCATTGGCAAGCTATGTTCCTAGGACTAGAAACACCCGAAGAGGCTCTAGCAGCACTCGCTGAAGAAGCAGCATTTATTTTAGACCAATAAGCCTCGCTATAAGAAATAGAAAGGTACCTAGTTTCTTTAGGTGCCTTTTCCTTAATATTAGCGACAAGAAGCTATTTTTTCATAAATCATCTATTTTTGATACTTGATAATTGAACAATGCCTTCAATTGTGCAAATCACGGCTTTGTACTTTGCGTCTGACAGCATGGATGCTGTCCCTACAAATGAATCACTATGAACTGTAAGGACACAATAGATTGTGTCCGCGAATGACTAAACATAAAACATTGCCCGAATCTGTGATTCACTGAAATTAGCACGACAATCAATCGTAACGAGAGAGGATATTAAGGATGCTGCAAGGTTTTAGAAAACGTGTATGGGAAGGTCGTTGGGGATATTTCTTCATCGCACCAGCCATGATTCCTTTTCTGATATTTACGATTTATCCTCTGATTCAAGGGATAATGTTGAGCTTTTACAAGGCAGGTGTCAATCGAGATAGGTGGGAATTTATCGGCATTACTAATTATACACGCCTACTGACCAGAGACCCCGTTTTTCCTACGGCTATAAAAAATACTTTTGTCTTTGTATTAGGTGTTGTACCAGCAGCGATGATTATCTGCTTGTTTGTTGCGGTGCTTATTTACCCTCTTAGTCAACGAAAGCAAACCTTTTTCCGTGCGGCTTTCTATATGCCGGTGGTATCTGCCGGAGTCGTGCTGGCGATGGTTTGGGTCTATATGTACAGCCAAGAATACGGCTTATTGAACTATCTGCTTGATGTAACGGGGATTCTTGACTTAGTGAATGGTGGTGAAAAAATAGGCTGGCTTGCCAAACCCAATACGGCGCTCATGTCGCTAGCGATTGTGGTATTGACTTGGAGTCTTGGGCAACCTTTAATTCTATTTCTTGCTGGCTTAGGGGCTATTCCAGAGGTGCTGTACGATGCAGCTAAGATTGATGGCGCGACAGCTTGGCAATCATTTTGGCGTATCACACTGCCCTTGTTGCGTCCAACCATTCTTTTTGTGCTTGTTGTTTTGACAATTGCTGTCTTCCAAGTTTTTGTTGTGGTACAACTCATGACGCTAGGGGGTCCAGCTAACGCCACCCAAACAATTGTCTATCGCATCTGGGTGAGTGCCTTCACAACATTCAAATTTGGCTATGCCTCAGCGATGGCAGTGATTTTGTTGGCTATCGTCAGTGTCTTAGCAATCGTCCAATTTAAGTTACTCGATA
Source organism: Anaerolineae bacterium (assembly GCA_030950085.1). GTDB lineage: Bacteria > Chloroflexota > Anaerolineae > Aggregatilineales > Phototrophicaceae > JAUZRW01. Next base: position 194 of record JAUZRW010000160.1, on the reverse strand, counting down.
AACAATTAACCTAAGTCACAGGTAACTAATTAAAAATAAAATCTCGGTTTTGTAGGGGCATAGCGCGCTATGCCCTCTAGACTTTGGCACATTAAAGTAGCCTACGGCGATATGTCGAGAGCTACTTTTCGTTATAAAGTGTTATAAAAAGACGAAGTGAGGGCTAAGAGCGTGCCGCGCCATAGATAGCATTG
>JAUZRW010000016.1 GCA_030950085.1 Anaerolineae bacterium | reverse complement strand
ATCTGCCCACGCATCTCCAAGATGATGTCAATCAGTTGTTCTTTATTCAGTTGTCTCAATTGCTCGCGTATCTCATTCATGTTTCAGATTGTACCATCTTTTCTCAATTTCCGTTACAATACCCCTGAGCAGTTACGATATTTCTCACACAAATGACCTACATCGGTATCACAACTGTCCCCGTGGCTTGGTTGATATTTGTCTTGGAATATACTGGGCGCGAACAATGGATAAGCTCTCGAAAAATAGCCATGCTATCCATTGTCCCAGTTATCACCTTGTTTTCTGTCGCTACTAATTCTTATCACCAATTACATTGGTCAGATATTTACCTCACGTCGGATTCAACACTCGCCTACGCCGTTTATGATACAGGTTCTTTATTCTGGCTTAATGCGATTTATGGCTATTCTTTGATGATGGTCAGTGCCGTCTTGCTTGTGCGGACATTTCTTCGTACCCCAACCTTCTATCGTCGGCAAATTGCATGGCTGCTCGTTGCACAAATTGTGCCTTGGGTCGGGAATTTTCTCTATATTTTTAACCTGAGTCCATTCCCACTTTATATTGATGTGACACCACTCGCTTTCACGATAACAGGTGCGATTGGCGGCTGGAGTTTATATCGTCACAAATTGCTTGACCTTGTGCCAGTTGCCCATGACACAATTTTCAAGAATATGAGTGATGCCGTTGTTGTCTTAGACGTTAAAAACCGCGTTGTCGATATTAATCAGGCGGCATTAGAACTTATTGGCACAAAGGCACAGTTGGCTATCAGCAAAAATATCGCAACCCTGCTACCCAATCAGGACGAAATTGTTGAGAAATATCGCAATGTCATAGAAACAGATGATGAGATTGATTTAACTCTTGCAGGTAAAACGCACACCTTCATGATGCGCCTTTCCGCTATTAAAAACCGTCAAGGAGAAGTCTCAGGGCGGATTGTGACGCTGCACGACATTACGCAACTGAAAGAGACCCATCATGCTTTAATCGAAGCCCGTGAACAAGCCGACGAAGCTACGAACCTCAAAAGTCAATTTCTGGCTACCATGTCTCATGAATTGCGGACACCCCTCAATGCAATTATTGGCTATACCGAATTACAATTAACGGGTATGGTCGGTGAACTGAGCGATATTCAATATCAATATGGTGAGCGCGTGTTGCTGAATTCAAAACATTTACTCTCACTTATCAATGATGTGCTGGATATTTCTAAGATTGAAGCCGGACGCTTAGATTTAGCCAAACAACCGATTGAACTACGCAGTTGGATTGAGGGCATTGTGGCGCAAAATCGGGTACTTGCTGAAGAGAAAAATTTGACATTTGATGTAGAGATTGATGCACAATTGCCACCTATTCTCTATGGCGACGCAGTACGGCTGCGACAGGTTGTGGTGAATCTCTTGTCGAACGCGATTAAGTTCACAACAGAAGGCTCTGTCGCACTCGAATTTCAACAGAGTAGCACAACAACTTGGCAGATTGTGGTGAGTGATACAGGTATCGGTATTGCACCCCATAAACAAGAAACCATTTTCGATGAATTTATACAAGTTGATGGGTCATTTACCCGTGAATTTGGTGGAACTGGCTTGGGATTGGCAATTGTGCGTAAATTGGTCTTGCTCATGGCGGGGTCAATTCGCATCAACAGCACTGTGGAACAAGGCAGTACATTCACAGTGATTTTGCCCTTACATACCGAAGCACCGCAGCGTGTTACAGCATAATTTGGGAGCGAGAAGTATGAAAAACCAAGGTCATCACAGCCGCCAAGAGCGTCATGTGGTGCGGCAAAATGTCAAAAATTGGCATATCCTCATTGTCGATGACAAATTTGACAATCTGGATTTAGCAAAAACGGCACTCGAATTTCACGGGGCAACTGTTCGCACTGCCACAAATGGTCTTGAGGGCTTAGAAGCGCTAAAAACTTTTGAGGCTAATCTGATTCTGCTTGACCTTGCCATGCCCGTCATGACAGGTTGGGAAATGTTTGAGGCGATGCAAGAAAAACCCGAATTAGCCGCTATTCCGGTGATTGCCTTAACTGCCCACGCTATGGCAGGAGATAAAGAGCGTGTGTTGGAGGCAGGTTTCACGGGGTATATTTCAAAGCCATTTTCCGTATCCACCCTTGCCGACGAGATTCAAGCTATTTTAGACAACGACGACACTCAGGAGAGCGCCGAAATATGAAAAATTGGATAGTCATTGTTGTTGAAGATATGTATGATGATAGGCAACTGGCAACAGCGATTTTAGAATATGACGGGATTGATGTGCATGTTGCGAATAACGGAAATGAGTGCCTACAACTCTTGCAATCTATACAACCGACATTGATAGTCACAGATTTAGCGATGCCCGAAATGGATGGTTGGCAAATGCTCAATGCGATTCGTGCCAATCCCAAAACAGCCCATATCCCCGTGGTTGCTGTTAGTGCTTATTATTCATCAAATGTGGCGAATGATGCCAAAATTGCGGGTTTCGATGCTTGTTTTGCCAAGCCTGTCAGTCCGCGTGATTTCGTGAATCAACTCGATAAAATCATGAATCTGCAATAATAGTCACGAGTAACTTGCCGCACACCCCTCTCCGCGTTAAGATTCGATATGGATATTCTCGATATTTTTTGAAGGGATTGGCTCATGGCAAAAGACCGTGTTGCACTCTATTTACAAGATGCCCACGAATTATCAGAAGGCATTGAACTGGTTAAGTATGCAGAAGAAAAAGGCTTTGATGAAGTCTGGCAAGCTGAGAGTCGTTTGGTACGCGATGCCATTGTACCGATGGCTGCTTTTGCCGCACATACGTCAAAAATCAAAATTGGTAGCGGTGTCACCAATAACTGGACGCGCAATATTGGCTTACTCGCTGCAACATTCCTCACACTAGATGACCTCGCTGAAGACCGTATTATTTGTGGCATTGGCGCATGGTGGGATCCATTGGCAAGCAAGGTTGGTATCAAGCGCCGTAAACCGCTTTCTGCCATGCGAGAAACTGTTGAGGTGCTGCGTCGTTTGCTCAATATGGAAAGTGTGACGTTTCATGGCGAATTTCATCATGTCGATGGTATTCAACTTGATGTCGTGCATGGTCGTAAAACCCCGCGCAATGTGCCGATTTATATTGGCGCAACGGGTATGAAAATGATGGAAATGACTGGCGAAGTCGCGGATGGTGCGGTACTGAATTACCTCGTGCATCCTGATTACAATTTGCGAGCGATGGACGCGCTCGAAAAAGGCGCGAAAAAAGCGGGCAAAACTATTGATGATATTGACCGTCCGCAATTAGTCATTTGCTCTGTCGATAATGACCGCAAAAAAGCTCTTGACGGCGCACGCAAAATGATGACACAGTATCTGGGTCAGCAACCGCATTTGATGAAAGCGAGTGGGGTCAGCCAAGAATTGTTGGATGAGATTCATCAGGTACTCACATGGCCGGCAACGGATGAAGAAATCGAAAATGCGATGCACCTTGTCCCCGATGATGTGGTGCAAATGTGTACAGCAAGTGGCTCACCGGAAGAAGTGAAAGCTAAGGTGCGCGAATATATTGACCACGGCGCAACTTGTCCGATTTTGTACCCGTTAGGTGATGCTAAATTGATGATTGATATTTTCAGCGAGGGCTATAGTGAGTGACATTAGGCAAAGCATATAATTAGAAAGCTATTGCTACGATATGATGCCGAGTAAAGCAGTTCAGCATTTCAGCGAAGAGATAGGGCGCTAAAATAAGCTAAAGTGCTGACAAGCTGAATAGCTAAAAGTCTCAATATCATGACTAGCATCACATTTTGCGATTTCTGCGTAATATGAATTATAGAAAATAATCATCATGGCTTATGACCTTGTTATAAAAAATGGCACAGTTATCACTGCTGATTCTACGCTGATTCAGGCGGATATTGCGATTCAAGGCGTAAGTATCGCTGCAATTGGCGCGAATTTGTCAGGCAAAAGGGTGATAGATGCAACAGGTAACTATGTCATTCCGGGTGCTGTCGATATTCACGTTCATATGCAGATGCCACTCGGTAATGGGGTCATATCGGCTGATACGTTTTTCACAGGAACACGGGCGGCAGCCATTGGTGGTACAACAGCGATTGTCGATTTTGTTGCGCCCGAAGCCGATGAATCTATGTTAGATGCCTTAGCAAAACGACGTGCCGAAGCTGATGGTCAGGTCGTGATTGACTACGGTTTACATATGACGATTAGCCCTCATGAAGTGCATAAACTGGATGAGTTGCCGCTTGTTATTGAAGCCGGATGTAGCACGCTTAAACTCTATATGGCATATGGTTTTCGCTTGCAAGACGACGAATTATTCAAGGCATTGCAAGCCGCCCATCAGCATAAGATGTTGCCTGTTGTCCATGCTGAAAATTGGGATGTGATTGGCACACTGATTGAACAAAATCGCGCTGTAGGGAATTTGTCTCCCCATTGGCATCCGCGCAGCCGCCCTGCCATCATGGAAGGAGAAGCTGCCGGACGAGTGATTGATATGGCAGCCTATATCGGGACACCCGTACATATTTTTCATGTTTCTTGTGATGAAGTGGTACAACGTATCCGCAATGCCCGTCAAAATGGCTTACAGGTGACAGGTGAAACTTGCCCACAATATCTCTTTTTGACATGGGATGCCTATGATGCCCCCGATATTCAAGGGACATTACCTGTTTGTGCGCCACCGATACGCGAACAAGCTCAACAAGATAAGTTATGGGATGCTCTCAAACGGGGTGACTTGCAATTGGTCACAACTGACCACTGCCCTTTCACGAAGGCTGATAAAGCACGCGGCTTAGATGATTTCAGTCAAATACCGGGCGGTGTGCCGTCGATAGAGATGCGTTTAGCTGCTCTGTATCAAGGGGTGCAGCGTGATATCTTGACACTCAATCAATGGGTTGATTTGTGCTGTACTCGTCCGGCACAATTAGCAGGCTTTGACAAAAAAGGTCATCTTGCTGTTGGTTATGATGCCGATATTGTGATTTTTGACCCCGAAGCCAAGAAAACACTTTCGACAGAGACTTTGCATGAACAAGTCGATTGGACACCCTACGATAGGCTTGAACTACATGGTTTGCCAATTAGCACAATTAGTCGCGGTGAGGTTATTGTCTTGGATGGCGAATTTATCGGGCAAGCAGGACGTGGACAATTCATCAAGCGTGAGCGATTACAGAGAAAGGTGTAAACGATGCACGACGTACAATTACAAGGTCAGCGTATTCAAGGCTATGAAACCCCCACAACAGTTGATGATGCGCTGGCACTCTTATCACAATATGGCGAAAAAGCACGGATTATCGCTGGCGGTACAGACCTGCTGCTGGAACTGGAGCGCAACGCCCGACGCGGTATCGAAATCTTGATTGATATCACCCGTATAGCGGACTTAGCGGAGATTCGCCAAGATGACGCTGGCACGATTCATCTGGGCGCATTGGTGACGCATAATCAAGTGGTGGCTTCTTCGTTATTGCGCGAAAAAGCCTTGCCATTGGTACAAGCGTGCTGGGAAGTCGGGTCGCCACAATTACGGAATCGGGCGACGGTTGCTGGCAATCTCATCACAGCGAGTCCGGCAAATGATACGATTACGCCACTACGGGCGCTGAATGCTGTCATCACACTGAAATCGACTCGTGGCGAACGGCAAGTCGCTCTGAGTGACTTTTATATAGGCGTTCGCAAAACCGTCATGCAGGCTGATGAAATGCTGATTGATATTGCCTTCCCTGCATTAGACGAATCGACTCGCGGCATTTTCGTGAAACTCGGATTACGCCGCGCACAAGCTATTTCGGTAGTGCATATCACACTGATACTCACTTTTGATGGCGATACGGTGACGGCTGCAACGATGACTCAGGGCAGTGTGGCGGCGACGATTATCAACTCGCCTGCTGCCGAAGCATATCTTGTGGGCAAATCGCTATCAGATGAGGTGATTCAGGAAGCGGCACGTTTAGCAGTAGACGCGGCGACTCCGATAGATGATTTACGGGGAACGGCTAATTACCGTAATGATATGGTCGGCGTGATGGTCAGGCGCGGATTGAAGGCATTGCGCGATAATCAACAAGCGGCTGTATTGCCTCAAAAGCCGACTTTGCTATGGGGCAATGTCAGCGATGGCAAGTTCCCGACAGGAGCGAATTTCGCAGCATCACATAACGCCGATACAGCGATTATCAGCACAGTGAATGGTCAAACAGTGACCGGACAAGGCACACACAAAACCTTGCTCGATTGGTTGCGCGATGAAGGGCAATTGACAGGTACAAAAGAAGGTTGTGCTGAGGGCGAATGTGGAGCGTGTACGGTGTATCTGGATGGTATGGCGGTGATGGCGTGTTTGGTGCCGGCTGCACGGGCGCATGGGGCAGATATCGTCACAGTAGAAGGATTGGCAGAGGGCGATAATTTGCATCCACTACAGCAAGCCTTCATTGAACAGGGCGCGGTACAATGTGGATTTTGCATTCCGGGCTTTATTATGTCCGGTGCGAAATTGCTAGAAGAGCATGAATCACCCTCAACAGAGCAAGTGAAACAGGCTTTTGCAGGGAATTTATGTCGCTGTACAGGGTATTACAAAATCATGGCGGCGGTTGAGCAAGCCTCAAACAAGTAGGGTTGTTCTTGCCCTTAATTAGCGTCCTAACGTAAGAGCAAGATAAGAACTTTCGTCTACAGTAAAAATAAAGATGAAAGGGTGCGGCATGTCGAAAACACTCAAAATCCTCGCTATTGATGGGGGTGGCATCCGTGGCATCTTACCGTCTATCATTCTGTCTGAAATTGAGCGTCGTACTGGGCAACGGACAGCTTACCTGTTTGATTTGATAGCAGGGTCATCGACAGGCGGATTGCTAACCATGGGACTCAATGTGCTGGATGAGCAGGGTCAACCGTGCTTCACAGCCGAAGAAATGGCGCTGATGTACGAACGTGACGGACCGACTATTTTCTCGCGCAGTATGTGGCGTAGTGTCCGCGTGATGAACAACATCAATGGCAGTAAATATCCGTCGGATGGCATTGATAGTGTTTTAGACCATTACTTTGGTGACAAGATGCTCTCGGAAGCAGTGGGCAACGTTCTGATTACCAGTTATGAGATTAAACGTCGCCAACCGTGGTTTTTCCGCAGCCGCAAAGCCCGTACTTCAATAGGGTGCGATTTCTCGATGCACGATGTTGTGCGTGCGACAACAGCCGCCCCAACTTTTTTTGAACCGGCACAAGTTTTCCATCCCGATTTACCCGATGACCATTATGCGCTCATTGATGGCAGTCTGAACTCAGCAAATCCGGCATTATGCGCCTATGTTGAAGCAAAGGATAAGAATCCCGATGTTGAGGATTACCTGATTGTCTCACTGGGTACAGGCGACCATACCCGCGAATTGGGCTATGAAGAGGCAAAACAATGGGGATTAGCTGGCTGGTCACAACATATTATGTCGATTGCTTTCCATGCGATGAGTGGTGTTGTGGATTATCAACTGCGGCATTTGCTCCCTGCCTGTCGTGATGGTATCCAGCGTTATTATCGTTTTCAAACGCGCCTCACAGATGGGGCAAGCGATGATTTAGACGATACCAGTTCCAAAAATATTGCAGCCCTGAAAGCACTCGCCGACAAAATGATAGCCGACAATGATGACATGCTTGACCAAATTGCGGAACAATTGCTGCTGTAATCGTAAGTATATCATCTGATGACATGTGCAAAAATATGAACCACAAAGACACTAAGAACACAAAGATTCAGGTTCAAAGTTTTCTCTGTGCCTCTGATTCTCCGTTTCTCTGTGTTAGGCGTTACGCACTTCAAGCTAGAAATCGTAGGGGCGACAGCGTGCTGCGCCCGAAAATAACAGTCAACTGCGTAAGTCCTATGTGTTATGCTTTTTCTGAAAACATAGCGACGGTTACTTGTCCACAATGCACCCTCATCTATAGCCGCATTATCAGTTATGCTTAAACAGTTTTGACAGTCTCATACAAAGGCACTTTATGGACACCCACGCAGTTTTGCAAGATGCGATTGCTATTGCACAAGCAGGCGGCAAAATAGCCCTCAGCTACTTTCGCAAACCGCTTAAAATGGAAACTAAAGCTAGTAGTATTGATATTGTGACCGAAGCTGACAAAGCTGTTGAGCTTTATATCGCAGAAGAAATTCTCAAACGCTATCCTGAACATCATCTCGTTGGCGAAGAAGGTGGCGGTCAAGGGGCGGCATCGGAAACAGCCGAGTATTTCTGGTATGTTGACCCGATTGATGGCACGACAAATTTTGCCAATGGCATTCCCTATTTTTCAGTGAGTATCGCTCTCACAGACGCTAATCGCTGTCCGCTTGCGGGTGTCGTTTATGATGTCACCCGTGATGATGTTTACGCAGCTATACAAGGACAAGGGGCTACTTTCAATGGCAAGCCATTACAAGTCTCCCAAACCAGCGAATTGATTAATTCTGTGCTGGTAACAGGCTTTCCATACGATAGGACGACCTCGCCTGATAATAATCTCAAAGAATGGAGTGCATTTATCGTGCAGACACGCTCCGTCCGATGTTTAGGCAGCGCCGCACTCGATTTAGCCTATGTCGCGGCAGGTCGTGTGGATGGTTATTGGGAACGCGGTATCAATTCATGGGATGTGTTGGCAGGCATGTTACTTGTGGAGGAATCGGGCGGCAAAGTCACGGATTATGCGGGCAATGACACCCCACAAAATAAGCCCGACAAGCGTTATCTCGCCAGCAATGGTCATTTGCACGCGACCATGATAGACATCCTACAGGCTTAATTGACAAAACGGAAAGGACTACTCATGCTCCTAAAAGAACTGTCTGAGGCGATAGGTGTCTCCGGTGATGAAAGCGCCGTTCGCAAAATCATCTTAGAGGCGATTAAAGACCATGTAAGCGATATCCATATTGATGCTGTCGGCAACTTGACCTGTATCAAAAAAGGCACAGGCGATTCAAATTTGCGCGTGATGCTGGCGGCACATATGGACGAAATTGGCTTCATGGTAACGGGTCATGAAAGCAACGGCACACTGCGTTTTACCAATGTTGGCGGCATTGATGACCGTATTCTGCCGGGGATGCGTGTCAAAGTGGGAGAAGAGCAATTGTCGGGTGTCATCATGTGGAAGCCGATTCATATGGGGCGTGACCAAAATGTGAAAAAACTCAAAGATTTGCGAATTGATATGGGTTTCACGAGTAAAAGTGCCGCAGAAGGCAAGGTCAAGCGAGGAACACGAATTGCTTTCGATAGCACCTATGCCGAAATGAGCGACACAATGCTACGCGGCAAGGCATTTGATGACCGTGTTGGATGTGCTTTATTGCTCGATATTTTACAAGGTGCCCCCTATCCTGTTGATATTGCAGCAGCCTTTACGGTGCAAGAAGAAATTGGCTTACGCGGCGCACAAGTGGTCAGCGAACGTTTACAGCCCGATATCGCTTTTGCAATAGAAGGCACAACAGCACACGATGTTCCCAATCCTGTTGCAAATCCTGATGATATGAATACGCCTAATCCCGGTTGCAAATTAGGGGCGGGTCCCGTTTTAACTGTGTTAGATGCTGGATTGATTGTGCCGCCGCATATTCTCAAGTTTTTGCGTGAAACAGCAAGCAGCAACGTGATTCCCTATCAACTCAAAACTGTTCGCGGTGGACGCACGGATGCCGCGATGTTTCATACTGCAAATGGGGGTATTCCATCGGGGGTGATTTCTGTGCCGTGTCGTTATATCCATAGTCCGACGGCATTCTTGAATAAGCACGATTACAAACATACGCTGCAACTATTACAAGCAATGTTAGAAAATATCACTTTTGATGTGATACGCTGAATTGAATTGTAGAGCTAATTTTAGTGGGCAAGGAAACATATTATGACGAAATCGGTGTCCGACTTCATCAACGAATATAATGAATCAGGGGATTATGCCAACCTGTTTGAGCAACTCTATGTCCAAACGACTGCCAATGACTCAGCCCCACCATGGGTCAAACATCAAGCGCATCCGCACTTAACAGCATGGGCGGATAAATCGAAATTATCGGGTACAGGCAAGCGTGCGATGGTCGTCGGCTGTGGTCTGGGCGATGATGCAGAATATCTCGCCAAATTGGGATTTAATGTCACCGCCTTTGATGTTTCGGCAACGGCTATTACTATTTGCGAACGGCGTTTTCCTCAAAGCGATGTCGCCTATGTCCACGCGGATTTGTTTGCGATGCCGCAAGATTGGCAGCAAGCATTTGATTTTGTATTTGAAAGCCGCACAATCCAAGCCCTACCTTCTAATATCAGTGAGAAAAGTATCGCAGCAATCGCCAGCCTTGTTGCTAGAGATGGTACGTTATTGCTGCTGTGTCATGGACGCGACCCACAAGAAAGCATAGCAGGCATCCCATGGTCTCTATCGCGCAAAGAGTTACAGGCTTTTAGTGAGAATCACCTAGAAGAATTAGAATTTGATGATGTACCCGAAGGTAACGGACGCTTTTTCCGTGTAGTTTATCGGCGTACCTAAACAGATTTAGAAACCAACTGCAACATCGTATGGAGCATGACATTCGCTCCGGCAACAATATCTTCCCATTCTGTAAATTCTTTTGGGCTGTGGCTGATACCGCCTTTTGAGGGGATAAAAATCATGGCAGAGGGGACAAAGGGGCTGAGGATTTGGGCATCGTGTCCGGCGTAACTAATAATTGGCATGTGGCTTCGCCCATGTTGCTGACACACATCGGTAATGGTCTTAAGCATCTTAGGGTTCATTTCCGCAGCAGCTCGTCGCAAAACATTTTTGGCACTGACAGTTAAGTGATGGTGTTTGGCACATTCCTGAGCCAAACGTACCAAGCGGCTTTCCATTTCTGAGAGAATGGCATCGTCATGATGGCGACATTCTACGCGCAATGAGGCTAATTTCGGTACGACACTATACGCGCCCGGCTGCACATGGACATTGCCACAATTCACAACCCCTGCGGGATAATCTTCTTGTGCCATATCGTGCATGGCAGTGATAAATCGGGAGGCAGCTTGGAGAGCATCGCGCTGCTTATAACGCGATGTTGTCGCGGCATGAGTAGCCTCGCCATAAAAATTGAAATTATAGGTTGAGCGCCCGACAATTTTGGTGACAATGCCGATTTGCTTTTCAACTTTGGCGAGGGTTTCACTTTGCTCAATGTGCAATTCGAGAAAACCTGCTAATTCATCAGGATTACGTTTTGCACGCTGAACTTCGGTAGGGCGAATACCAGCGCGGAAGAGCGCCACCCGAAAAGCGCCATTATCTTGTTCAGCATCATTGAGGTGACTCGCTTGCAATTTGCCAGTGAATCCTAAACTGCCGAAGAACGATTGCCATGTGCCTTCTTCGTCGGTGAAATCAATCGCTTCTAGGTGAACGGGGATATCTAGTTCGGCTTCTTTCACAGTTCGCAGACATTCCAGCGCACATAATACGCCAATTGCCCCATCAAACTTGCCACCATTTGGGACAGAATCGAGGTGTGACCCCATGAGAAAGGTTTTCGCATCTTGTTTGCGCGAGACCAGTACCGCACTGAGGTTGCCGACATCATCATCACGGACAAGCAAACCCGCTTCTTCGATGCGACTCGCAAACCACGCTCGACCTTCAAGGTCTTCGTTGGAGAGAGCCAAACGGCTCACAGCATCTCCGACAGTTGCGCCAATGTTTGAGAGTTCGTTGAAATCGTCTTGTAAACGACGACTGTTGATGGTCAATTCTTGCACGGCTGTTATCACCATTAAAAAAGCATTCCCGTCAATGTGATTAGGGGGTTTGCGAATTTATTATAGTGATTGTGATATTTGTGGCAATAGCATTTCCGTTAATTTTAACAAATCTTGACGAATTGGTATAAAATAGGGCAATTTCGAGAAGCGATTCCAACTGTCAACACCTCTATTCGTATTCTAGGCGTATTGTTACGACCTGATGGGGTTCTAAGCGCACGTTGACCTGACCCCCTTCTGACTTGTAATCCGCTTTATGTGTCTCTGCCATGTTGACACGACTAGCCTTTTTTATTTTTCCCTCAGCGTGAATATTGACCCCAATATCGCCAACGGATGGATTGAGCAAACGCACAATGAGACCGTCTCCGGCTTGTGGTGGCTTCAGTGCGGTTATCACAATGCGGTCATCATCAATCTCCAGATACGATTTTTCGGCAACAGCCGGTTTCTCAGTATATTGAACTGCCCGTAGCGGCGCACGATATTCTTGTGAAATACGCAAGGTTCGCGCATGATTGCGGATGCCATCTAAGGGCATTAACATGAATTCAGCATGACAAGTGCCTTGTGCTTGTGCGCCCCTTGTCTCAATAGCGGCTTTTTTATCCAACCAACCCACTGCCCGTAAGAGGGTTAAGCCCAATGTAATTTGCTGGTCTTCATAAATGGGTTCAAATTCTGGCAGACCGCGTGTGAATAAGCCAATGCCATGAAAACGATTGTACACGGCTGTAACAGAGTGCATCGGTTGTGAGCCAGCATCTTTTTCAGGAATGGGTCTTCTGATAACATCAAAGGCGCTATCGGTATAGACGGCATCGGTTTCAATACCTGTCCGAATATGGGCGCGTAGGCGATGGTCTAGTGCGTTATTGCTAAATTGTGTATGGAAATGGATGCCCGGCAAATCGGTGTAATAAGTTGCTGTGGTCGTGATGTCTAGCACTTTCAGACCGCGTTGTCGTGATTTGCCATTTATCAAACTAGAGGCAATCCGCATTCGGTGACGGAAAATCAAGCGTTCATAGGTCGGTGTCGCTTCGACCTGTACCACACCAACAATATTACCGCGCATAATGAAATCCGGTTGTGGCTCGACATAATGCCACACATCGCCCGCATCACCACCATCATGAAAACTCAGCAAATCCGTAATATGACTATGGTGAGACATCCAATCTAAGCGACCATTATTCAACTCCAAAGATTCACCCGATGCACTGCCAATCGCCCGTCCTGCGACAACCCGTTTCCGATGATAAGCGGCTGTTTTTTCTTGGCTCAGTTTGAGGGTATAGGTGACATAGCCTACGGATGGCACATTGGCACGAAATCCAAAGCGACGGTCATCACCATTCCAGCTAAATGGGATTTCATCTCCGGAAGGTGTTGTCAATAATGACGGATGTAATGAATCTGGAATATGGAGGTCAAGTTCAACTACTTGTGTCACTTGATGCCCATGTGGATTCCAAACGACAATATAAGTTTCCGTGCTGGTATTCGGCAATGTTCGCTGTTTATCGAAAGGTGTGCCAGATAATCCTTGCAAGGCAGATTGAATGACGCGCTGACTATTATCCGCAATGCGACGGCTACGAATAGTCATTTCACTTTGTACATCGTCACTCACAGCACCTGCCATCGCATAATGGGCCTGATTTTGGAGCAATAAACGCCAGCTATGTTCTAATAATGCGCGTTGATTTTGTGGGAATGTGACATTGCCATACACATTAGCGAGTGCCAAAAGAGGTTCAGCCAGCAGGGATAGTTCGGCTTGTAAACGAGAATTTTCTTGTTTTTGTGCGATACGTGCGGAAAAGCGCCCCGAAATTGGGGTATGCTGCTGCATATGCACTTCCCCTTTCAGTGTCGCCCGTAGGTCATCCGGCAGCATACTTCGCAAATTTGCGACATAATCGCTGAGGTTACTTTGCTGCGCCGTCACACTCAGGTTGAAACCCAGGTTTGAGAGTGCAATCTTATCACTTCTATTGACAGCGTGCATCCATAAAAAGGGACCATCCGGCTGACCATCACGCTGCTTGGCTATCGTTTGAGCCACATCGTCTATTTGTTGATGATTCATGGCTAAAATATGGCTACCATCTGATGCTTCCCACTGAAAAGGTAAGGGCATCACTGGCTGACCGAGACACATAAAAATGCTGTCGATATCAAATCCACGTAATATTTGAGGGAGTTGTGCGGTATGCTGGCAAATTTTTGGTAAGTAGGCAACCGTCATCCATTGCACACCATAACGCTGGGTATCGGCACGTCCCAAAAGCAGGTTACGAATCATGACTTCGCCATCTGTTAGCAAACCGTCCATCTGAATGTACCATGGACCGATTCCCAAACGCCCACCGGCATTATAAATCACAAGCGATGTGAGCAAGTCGGGGCGCACATGCGCGATATCATCAAGGATAATCGTTTGACCACCCAGCAAAAAATGGTCGATTTTCGCTGTATCGTCACTTTGCATATGGTCTAATAATTGCGCCAAAATATCGAGCAACAAGGCACGTTGTCTATCGAAGGTATCTTGTCCTTCGCGCTCCCAATCTAGGTGGGTGATAATATGTAGTTTGGCAGTTTGTTCAGTTGGTACTTCTACCATAGAATTTCTCTCTCTGTCAGGTTTGTACGTCTCTATTGTAACGTATCCAAACAGTTTAGAAACCATCCACTATCTTAAGGGTGCATTTCATCTCAGTGTATAAATTGTAGTGGATGCCCCATGGTCATCCCGTGATTATCCACAACGGGCGCACACGTTCAGTTGCAGTACACCATAGCCTTTTTTCTGCACTGAATGGCGGATACGATAACCGATATGCTCGCCAAATCGCTCTAATAATTATGCCCTTCTTTTTGGAATTCACGGAAGGCGACAATGACACTGCTTTTATAGTCTATAGTTGGATATGTGAGAAAAGGCTCGCTCATCGAATTTTCCCTGTTTGCAATAACATCTATCGCTAAAGTCATTTCGTGTATCTAATTGGTATACGCTGGCATATTCAGTATAATACGCGCATGTTGAATCAATACAATATTGAGGGCAATATGGCAGATATTGAACATCAAATAACGATTGCACGTCCGGTCTCTGATGTTTTTAACGCATTAGCGAATTATGAAAACCTTGAGGCGTTACAGAAATGGCAACCAGATATGCTGTCTATGGGAGTCACCGCCGGTAGCCCTTTACGTGCTGGTAGCATGATTGCGATGACGCGCCGTTTTATGGGGGGCAAAATCTTTGTAAATGTCGATGTCATGGAAATTCAGCGCAATAAACGCTTTGAAATCAATGGTATTCATGGGCGTTTCCCTTTCCGCCGTGAGATTGAGGTGAATCCCGTCGGACGCGAAACGACTATCCGCGATAGCATTACGATTAGAACAGGTTGGCTCTTTTTTTGGTATCGCCCTTTTGTGACAGGAGCTTTATCGCGCCAAACAGCACAAGAATGGGACAATTTGAAACAGGTGCTAGAAGGCTAAGGGGTGAGGATTAAATAAGTCCAACATTTCAATGAATTCGATAATTTGCAGAAGTTACCCGATTTATAGTTTTCAGTTTTCAGTTCACAGTTTTCAGTTCACAGTTTTCAGTTCACAGTTTTCAGTTCACGATAATTGTTTTTCTGACAACTGATGATTAAACACTGATAACTTTTCACGCTTATTCCCAAACTGTTGGAGCAACAATTGCTAGAGTTATTTAGTTTGTGTTCCTAAATTATGAAGGAAATTTCATGAGCATTGGGAAATCGCATAGAAAACGCACAATTCTCTAACTTAAACTTGTAAGACAATATCCAGATTCTGTGTTAAACTATAAAAAGAAGAAAAACTCAACCCCTGTTCGTTGTAAAGTTTTAAGGTATAGGCTTATGTATTATCGCAAGAAAACTACCTATCCGGGACGTTGGCTCGTCAAACTGCTAGAGGCAGGGCTTGTTTTTGGGATTATCTTTCTCACTGTAACGGCTCTCCAAAGAGCGTTTACCCCGAAAACAGTCGAATACCCTGTTGTTGTCGTGTCACGCACTGTCCAACCAATTGAAGTGGTACGTGTTGAACCGCAACGTGTTGAACCCGAGGTTGCACCGCAATACAGTGACTTTGATTATTTCGTGATGGGTTACAATCATCAAACTGCCGAGGAATATTATGAGGCAATTGTCGATTATACCCGTGCGCTCGAAATGAATCCTGATTTGAGCAGCGCATGGCTCAATCGTGGTGTGGCATATGAACAACTCAACAATGATTATCGTGCCATGCAAGATTACAACAGCTTCTTGAACCGCGACGGCATGGCAGTGATTACCTATAGTGGCATTATCACTGGCGCACGGCTGAATCTGGAAATGGCAGAAAACCGTGTTTATGAACTGAACTTCTATGCCCGTGCTGGCGAAACTTTGGATATCAGCGCATTGGCATATGATGGTGATATTGTTGACCCGATTTTCCTCGTTGTTGATGCTGATGGCAATCCTGCTGTTGCCAATGACGATAATCTGCGTCAAGATGGCAGTCTGATTTCGATGGACTCGCAAATCACTGATTTTGAAGTGCTGCAAACTGGGCTTTATACCTTGCGTGTTAGCCATGCAGGTGGCGGCTCTGTAGGTACAATTCAAGTGAATCTTGTCATTAATCGCTAAAGAGCAACTGATGGGGAAGTCTCCCCACGTAAAATAGACCATAAAACCGCCCCAACAAATGAGGCGGTTTTTGTTTTATATAACCTGAAGTTTTGGATAAGCACAGAAAATGTGTTTTTTCGGCAAATTATGGATTTTCGGGCGTAAGGGCGCAATACATTGCGCCCC
>JAUZRW010000159.1 GCA_030950085.1 Anaerolineae bacterium | reverse complement strand
CAAGTTTTAGACCCACTCAGCCAATAATTGAACAAGTCCGCTATCGTTAATAAGGTCGCGGCGGCATCCAGTAGTGGACTATTCTTTTTGACCATACTCGCCAAGCCATACAGCCCGTTGATTTGCATGAACTGGATTCCGGTTTGCTCAAAAATCTCACGACGCGCCACACGCTCAAAAACCCATTCCATCATGCCATCAGCGTGTGTGTTTCGATAATGTAGCGGATTCGATACCAGCTTGCCATCGCGGTCTAGCAGGGCAAAATCCACGCCCCATGTATCGACACCAATCGAAACAGCCTCAGTGCCAATCGCAGCAATGCCTTGTTTGATGTCGTGCCACAAACGCAAAACATCCCAATAGAGGGTCTCTTGTGCAAAAACAGGTACATTCGAGAAGCGATGGATTTCGGTCATGTCAATGCGAGTCCCATCAAAATCAGCCCGAATGACACGACCCGATTCTGCTCCCAAATCAACTGCAATCACACTACGTTTATTTTCAGTCATAATCTTTATAGGTTTTGATGAATAATTTACTATAGTTTCAGCTATTTTATTTGCTTGTGATTACTTTCGTTTACTTTCATTTGTAATCTTCTAAATTTGAGTTTAACGCAAATCATAAGTGGGTGTCAATATATTGGTACAATTTGGGTGCATCAAATATCAATGATGCGAATATCTTGATGTTTGACTTGCTTGATGAGTCCTTTTGCGGCACGGCTTGTCGTAATGATGATATCCATATCATGTGGCGAAGCATAAGTGTAGGGTGCGACTTGTCCCCATTTTGTACTATCCACTATCAGCACTTTGGTTAAACAGCGCGAGAGAAGGGCGCGTTTCATCTTCATTTCATCTTCGCTGACTTCTGTTAATCCGGCTTCGGCAGAGATACCCCACGCACTGACAAAACCAATATTCAGGTTAATATCAGGCAGACTATCTGGATTGCCGATAATCGAATAGGCATCGCGTCGTAAGCGTCCACCGGGCAATAAAACTTCTACGCGCAAATTATTGAGCAGAGCCTCCGTCACCATCAGATTATTGGTCACAATAGTCAAACTATCGAGATGCCCGATATAGGGGATGACGCTACAAACTGTTGTGCTGGCATCAAGCGCAATCGCAGACCCTGTTTCTATCAAAGTGGCAGCAGCACGTCCTAAGATGTCTTTTTCATCGGTTTGCTTATTGCGCCGAATATCAAATGACAATTCGGGTTCGCTCTGTCCATCTTGACTCTGTTTTTCGACAGCACCACCATGAGTCCGTTTTAGCAGACCTTCGGTTTCTAGCGTCCGTAAATCTTGGCGAATCGTAACCGTACTGACATTCAAACTCGTACTGAGTTCGCCAACTGATACACGCCCTTTTTGCTTCAATTCTTCGAGAATCAAGCGACGGCGTTCTTCAAGGAACAAGGGTTCAACCATCTGCACTGCTTTCGGCTCTGAGAATAAGCGAAAGCAAACGAAATGAAACATAATCAATCATTTGCCCTCATGGTTTATTATGAAGGCAAACATATCGGAAAATCAAGCACTTATAATACAAATCATAGTGTAGATGTGAAAAATCACGTCCGATGCGTGTCAATTTAAGGTGGCTATTCTAAACCCCACCCCTGCATCGCTGCGCTTAGCGTCCTCTCCCCGAATTCGGGGAGGGGATTGAGAGGAGGGGTTTTATTCCAAATCAAACAGCCATTTACCCTTAACTTTACACCTATGAGATGTGAAAAATCACGTCCCTATAATTCAAAAAATCACATATACTAGGGACAGTTTCTACCTATCCGAAAGAATCTCTTAAGCATCTAAGGCAGCGACATGCTCATCTAACCAACTGAGAATCAGAGTCGTGATGCTTTCTAATTCATTGTCGAATAACTGAATGCCATGTGCGCGACCATTGTAGAGCCGTGCTGAGACATTCCCTGTGGCATTAGCGAATATTTGCCGCACACTATCTGCACTGAAACCGTCATTATGCGAGGCAACCAAGAGCGCCGAACGATTCGATAGCCCCTCAGTTACGGCACTTTCTGGCATTACGCCGCGATAATCAATACCGGGCGAGAGTGCTATGCTTGTGAGACACTGTGCATCATTGGCACAGCCTATCAGAGCCAGATTACCGCCAATACTCGCGCCGATAATACTCACGGCATCACTGCGGACATTTTCTTGTTCCCGTAGCCAATCTAGCCATACTTGAATATCTGTTTCGGCTAATGCCCAATCTTGACTGCCGCCTGTTTCGCCATGTCCACGCATATCGACGTTCAGTACGACGTAACCTGCCTCAAGCAATGCCGGAATCAGAGGCGCGTAAGTCGTGCGATTGCTCCCTAGCATGTGGATGAGCAAGACAGCCGCCGCTTCGCCATCCATATCGGGGCGATACATATCACCCACCAGCACAAGACCGTCACTAGCCCCAAGATTGACAGTTTCCATCATCATGTCATCTTGTGCCAATATGGGAAAAGTGAGTAATAAAATGAGTAGTAACAATAGGTGTTTTTGCATGGGTCTAAGTCCTTAATCAGAAAAAAGGTTGCTAAGGCAAAAGATATCTATTCAGCTATCCGTGAGAATTACAACGGACGGCATGTATGCTGTCCCTACAGAACCGTTATGATTTGTAGGGACACGATATATCGTGTCCGCCACGCACTGGAGTATCTATTCAGCTATCCATGAGATTGTGGAGAGCGAAAGTGAATAAAAGAAGTATACTAAAGTCATGCTGACAAAACGAGAAGAACTGGAACAACTGAATAAAGAAAGGCTTATTGACGACTATTTGCTACTGGAAAA
>JAUZRW010000158.1 GCA_030950085.1 Anaerolineae bacterium | reverse complement strand
CTATCTATGGTGCGGCACGCTCTTAGCCCTCACTTCGTCTTTTTATAACACTTTATAACGAAAAGTAGCTCTCGACATATCGCCGTAGGCTACTTTAATGTGCCAAAGTCTAGGGGGCATAGCGCGCTATGCCCTTACGACGGAATTCTAAAACTTACCGAAGGTTACTAAAGGGTGAAAGGCGCAAGGAAAGGTTTAGAAAAAGCGTAACGCAGAGGCACGGAGAATCAGAGGCGCAGAGTATTTTTGAACAGGATTCTAGCTTTCGGCAGGGAATAACGGACAGCCAGAAGGCAGTCCCTACGACAGATTGTTTTTGACCGCAGGGACATAGATTGTGTCGATACAAAACACAAAACTGTGATTGACTGAATTTGGCGCTAATACGTTTCCCAAACTTCTTCACCTTTGAGAATACGGCGCAATTGCTTCGGGAAGCGCATCCGACTAATCGGTTTGCCAATATAAGCATCAAAGCCTGCATCTTTAGCTTTCGGGATTTCGGTATCGGCATCTTGGGCTGTGACAGCGACGATGGTTACCTTCTTAAAACGTTCTTGCTCACGTAATTTTTTCAGAATATCATAACCTGTGGTGTTGGGTAAATTAATGTCTAAAAAAATAATATCGGGTATTTTGGGCATGGCACTTGCCATTTCTAGCACACCATCGCCAGTGGTATTAATAAAAGCAGTGATACCGAGATAGCGCATCATCACACCGATGATTGCCATTCCGCCAGCATCATCTTCAACAACCAGTGCGTGTAAGCCTCTAAAATCACTTTTATCTGTTTTTGTGCGTCTCATTTTAACCTACTCCCCTCTCGATAAATTTATTATTATTATGGCTATATTTTCCCGACAAACAATCCTCTAAATATTGACGCACATTACCCACTCAAATTCAGTGAATCACAGATTCGACCAATGTTTTATCTTCGGTCATTTACGGACACAATAGATTGTGTCCCTACAGTTCGCAATGGGTCATTTGTAGGGACAGCTCTATGCTGTCCGCCGCAAAATACAAAACCGTGATTTACTGAAATTGGCTTTGAGAAAGGTAATGCTAACTGATATTCAATAGCACCACACCAACGACAATCGCGCTTGCAGCAATAACTCGGCGGCGAGCATCTTTTTCTTTGAGCAAATTAGCACCTAGCAAAACCCCAATCAGAATGCTCAATGTTCGCATGGGAGCAACATAAGTCACGGGTGTAAAAGCGAGAACAAATAAAATAATGAGATAGGCAACACTACTCAGTAAGGCAATAGCGGCGGCTTTCCAACGGTCATGTTGCCACGATAACACAACATCCTCACGATTTCTCATGATAAAGGGCAGTAAAATCAACATGCGTGTCACACTCAATCCGCCCTGATACATCAACGGGGCAATCACAGCCTGATTCGTCGTGTAGGCATTCCATAAGGTGGCTTGGTTCATGGCATAGGCATCCCATAGCGTATAAGACGCGACAGCCAATCCCGTTAGCAATCCATAGGAGACTCCCACTAAAGCAGCCGATTGTAATAAAGTACGCGGATTCCCTGTCAGGATAATCACACCCACAGAAATCACAAGCGTGCCACTCAAGACAATTGCTGTTGGACGCTCGGCAAATATCAAAATCGCACCAACAGTTGCCAATAAGGGACCTGTGCCGCGTGCGATAGGATAGACAATCGACAAATCACCGACACGATAGCCCATACTCAGCAACCAGAAGTAAAGCGTATGCAAGATACCGCCACCGACCATGAATCCGACTGCCAGCCATGACAAATTGCCGTTTTGAACTTCCTTATACACAATGATTGTCAAAGGGAAAAAGAAGAGTGTTTCAAATACCGCAAACAACCAAACCAGTGCGACACCATTGGTTTTGGCACGTTTGGCAATGAGATTCCATGAGGCGTGCATGATAGCCGAGATAATGATAAGGGGGAGTGTGAAAGATGCCATGATGTTTCCTTGATTCAGACAGTAGACATGCAAAAACATGCCAATTTATCCCCTCAAGGTTTCTGTCCTGTTAGGTGTTTGCCTACGGCTTTTTACGGCGCTCGAACCAGTCCAGACACATCGTCAACGGAACCCTAGCCGCATATAAGTTGGGAATAACTTCAAGAATAGATTAAATCATCAGAAAAACAAGCATCAATTGGCACGGCAACACTCCCTAGAATCAAACAGAGATGAGGGCTTAAGCTCATCTCTGGAAAAATTGAATTTGAGTGAAGATTAGCGTTAGGGATTCGTGAACGAATAGGGTGGTATCGTTGGGTTAAAGATACTACCGCCCTCTGCCATATCGAAGGCATGGGTTTCATCTACAACAATTGCCCCATTGACCGTTACAGTTAATGTCCAAGTGGGTATCGCGCCACCGCAAGCATTACGCGAGTCCATATAAACCACATATGCGCCTAATGGTGAAGCGTCGGTAGCCCAAGTCAATATTTCCTCATGAGGCACTGTTGGGTCAGACAAACAACCCGGTACAACATCTATAAGCGTGCCGCCTGTCAATGAAGGACTATTGCCAAAGTAAATATGCTCGCCACTCGGTTCATCAAGGTGCAAGTCCAAATCTGCTGCACCAACCCAACTTAATGTCACGACTACATCACCAGAACTATTATCGCAAGCATCACCAATTCCATTCCCATTGCTGTCGGCTTGGTCTGGATTCGGCGTGTTGACACAATTATCAATATCATCAATTACGCCATCACTATCGCTGTCAGGCTCACAAGCGTTGCCGATACCATCACCATCACTATCCGCTTGGTTTGGATTCGGTGTGTTGACACAATTATCAATGTCATCAATTACGCCGTCGCTGTCGCTATCCGGTTCACAGGCATTGCCGATACCATCACCATCGCTGTCGGCTTGGTCTGGATTCGGTGTGTTGACACAATTATCAATATCATCAATTACGCCGTCGCTGTCGCTGTCAGGCTCGCAAGCATTGCCGATACCGTCACCATCACTGTCGGCTTGGTCTGGATTAGGGGTGTTGACACAATTATCAATGTCATCAATGACACCGTCGCTGTCGCTATCCGGTTCACAGGCATTGCCGATACCGTCACCATCACTGTCGGCTTGGTCTGGATTAGGGGTGTTGACGCAATTATCAATGTCATCAATTATGCCATCACTATCGCTGTCAGGTTCACAAGCATTGCCAATTCCGTCGCCATCACTGTCGGCTTGGTCTGGATTCGGTGTGTTGACGCAATTATCAATGTCGTCAATTATGCCGTCGCCATCGCTGTCCACCACATCGGGCGTATCACAAGCATCACCAATTCCATCACCATCGCTGTCGGCTTGGTCTGGATTCGGGGTGTTGACGCAATTATCAATGTCATCAATTACGCCAGCACTATCGCTGTCAGGTTCACAAGCATTGCCAATTCCGTCGCCATCGCTGTCGGCTTGGTCTGGATTCGGCGTGTTGACACAATTATCAATATCGTCAATGACACCATCACTGTCGCTGTCCGGCTCACAAGCGTTGCCAATTCCGTCGCCATCGCTGTCGGCTTGGTCTGGATTCGGGGTGTTGACGCAATTATCAATGTCATCAATTACGCCATCACTATCGCTGTCAGGTTCACAAGCATTGCCAATTCCGTCGCCATCGCTGTCGGCTTGGTCTGGATTCGGCGTGTTAACGCAATTATCAATATCGTCAATTATGCCGTCGCCATCGCTGTCCGTAGGATGTTCAGATTCGCTACCTTCAGATTCGCTACCCTCAGATTCGCTATTTTCATCCTCATGAGAGGAGTCTGATTCGCTATTTTCGTCTTCATCAGAAGAATTCGATTCGCTATTTTCGTTCTCATCAGAGGATTCAGTCTTACTACCTTCATTCTCGTGTGAGGAGATTCCCTCGTCATCAGAAGCAACTTCACAACCCTGCTGTTCAGCAGTATTTTCTGAGTGACCACGACCTAGATTTTCACAACTATTGCCCTGTGCCAGAATGATACTGGGCGATAGTGTGAGGATAATTGCAATGATAAATACAATAAACTTACGCATACTCCTCGCTCCTGAGGATAAATATACTGCGATAAGGACTTGGCGATATACTGATAGAGTGGCATTTGATTTTAATGAAGATATTTCCACCCTTAAAAAACCCTTTTGAGGTTTATTTCGCCACACACAATCGTATGATTGAGATAGCATTAATACGCATACCAAAATGATGATGAAAACAAGATATCATACTATCTCTACGCAAATAGTAACATGGATTTAGGGCGTGTTATACGTTTTGAAAGATTTTTTTGTTAGAATCGATTGACAATAATGGTTTTTGAATGAAAAATCAGAGGCGAATAATACCTATAATTTATGCCCATTAGAACCAAGGTACTATTGGTACAGACTCCTCATAAACAGTCAATAATAGATAGCTTATGCCAAATGTTTCTGGAGCAAGCGACGGATTTTATCGGATGATGCACCATAGGCTTGTAACAATTCTGCCCCTTTATCAAGCAAAGTGAGCGAAAAGAGTAGATGGTCAGCACCGACATAATGGCTACCGAGTTTCTCTGCTTGGGTAATCGCCTCATCCAAGACGATTTCAATCTCTACAAATAACTGACGATTGCGGACATTAAGAGCTTGCTTGAGCTGGTCAGCATCCAAGCCACTCTGTTTTAAGAACTTAGAAGACACGCCACGCCGTTCATTTGACAATGCCATGATTAAATGCCCCATGCCTACCGTCGGATGGTCAAGTGAGACAGCCAATTGTTCAGCCGCATTCAAAACCCGACGCGACAACTCACTTAAGCGAGCGTTCGCACGCACTGTTTCCAAGCTAAATTCGACATTGCCATCGCTAATGACATGACGCAAACGGCGGCGCAATTGTTCGGGCGTAATCCCCACCAAGCGCAAGAGGTTCATGGCATTACCGAGATTGGTGCGCGTGATGCCTAATAAGAGGTGTTCTGTCCCAATATAATGACTATCCAACCATGAGGCTTCATCAGCAGCTTGTTCTAGTGCCTTATCGAAAGATTCATCCAGAGGAATAGAGCCAGAGTTTGATTCGCTGGGTGGCATCAAGCGTTTGAGGTAAACTTTCGCCACTGGTACAGGCAAATCGAAAATTTCCATCACCTGCGCTCCAAGACTCCCTTCCGTCAACATCACCCCCACTAGCAGATGGGCAGTATCTTGGCGTGGATGTCCATAGTCACGAGCTAATAATCCAGCATGTTGTAGTGCGCGATGCACATGATGGCTGTAACGATGATGTAAAGCCATAGATTCGCTTACTCAGTGGCAGTAAATAACAGTTTGATTATTATAATGTGTGCGGCAATAAAACGACAATTGCAAATCGTAGGTAAATATGGGAATTTTAGCGTCCATAAAACATCATTTTCTTCAAATACTGAATCTTTTGCACGGCATGAGAAACTTCATAGGAATATATAATGATCCTTTATAGACTTCAAAAGCTGATGCAAAGTAACAGTTCACCTATCCATGAGAAAATGCCTAAAAAATTCACCACAAAGGCGCTCGAATGACACAAAGATAGGTTCAAAAAACATTATTCGTAGGGACAGGCTTCTGCCTGTCCGAAGGAATCTCGCGGATAGCTGAATAGATACGATGCAAAGTAACAGTTCACCTATCCATGAGAAAATGCCTAAAAAATTCACCACAAAGGCGCTCGAATGACACAAAGATAGGTTCAAAAAAGGCAAATTGTAGGAGCAGGCTTCTACCTGTCCGAAGGAATCTCACGCATAATTGCCTGAGGCATTATGAAACCCCGAAAGGGGCTATTATTTACGCCCACCAGACAAGCTATCTTGTAATTTTTGCAGTTTATCCCAATCCCCTGCGGCAGCGAGTTTCGCTTGCTCTGCCCAAGTTCCCATACTCCGTGACTTACGCCCACCATTATCGCGCACCGTTTTCACAATGTCATCTTCGCTCATGGCAGCTATTTTTGCAAAGGTATCGACACCTGCTTTAACGAGAATATCACGGTAAGAGGGTCCAATTCCTTCGATTTGTGTTAAATCATCAGGTTCGCTTGTTGCATCTTCATCAACAACCGAAACTGCGGTAGCTTTTGGTGCGGATGCAGCAGGTTTCGCCTTCTTTGGCTTAGTTTTATCTTCTTTTTCCTCGACAACGGTTGCCGTCGGTTCTTCTGCGACAGGTTTTTCTTCATCCTTCGCTTTAATGCCCACATCTTCTAAAATTTCTTCGACTTTATCGGCTGCGCTGGCTTGTACATCTTGAATCACCTCTTTAACGGCATCCAATTGTTTCTCGACTTCATCCATTGATTCTTCTGCCGCTTCTTTGCTACTGCGTTGGTCGCGCATCATCCAGAGATAGAATAATGCAGCAGCACCTAACAACAGGACGGTTCGTACTATTGCTGCCATCGTTGGCTCCTCATCAACAATTACATTCATGCCTTGCAGTAATCCTATCACAAGTAAACCGACTGCAAATACAGATTTCAATTCAGTAGTCATCATAACCCCTATCAAAACATAAAGTCTATTTATCTAAAAATACCATATTTGCTATGAAAATGCTTGTGATTTGGTACTATTTGTACGGTCAATGTGTCATAAGGCGCTAAAATAGGGTAAATAAGGCACTAATTTAAACAAGTAAAAAATTACTTTTTGCATTTCACATGGTTGTGATATAATTCACAAAGAGTGTTGATATTTTAATCTGGAGAAGACGATATGTCGAAACGTATGATTGCACTTTTGGGATTTTTAATGCTGATTCTTGTCGGATGCCGTCAAGAAGAGGCTCTATCGAGCGAAGACATTAACATTGCGCTTGCCTTTGAACCTGCGGACTTGGCAGTAACGGGCGATAGCACCGTACTGGTAACTGTCACAGACAATGACGGCAATGCCATTAATGATGCCACAGTGACTATCCGTGGCGATATGTCTCATGCTGGCATGGCACCTGTAATACGTGATGTTGAAACCGGCGAAGAGGGTGTCTTTAGCACAGATTACGAATGGACAATGGCAGGTGATTGGGAAGTCTCGGTCACAGTAACATTGCCAGATGGCACGTCCGCAGGAGAAACATTTGCATTCACTGTCGAAGGTGACATGAGCGATATGGGGATGGAGGACATGAATATGTCTGGTGCCGTGAGCGGTGGCTACTTGAGCATCAGCAATAATGGTAGTTCGGACATTATGCTGATGAGCGTTGTAGCAGATGGAGTAGGCATGATAGAAATCCATGAGACAGTTGTTGAGAATGACATTGCCAGTATGCAGGCGGTTGAAAATGGCGAATTACTTATTGCGGCTGGCGAAACAGTCATGTTACAACCGGGCAGCTTCCATTTGATGCTCATGAATCTGGAAAATGACCTTGTAGAAGGCGAAACCTTATCGCTATCATTGACATTTGATAATGACGAGACTCTCATTGTCGATGCAATCATACAGGGTGAAGCGCCCGAAGCGCCCGAAGCGTCCGAAGTTATAGAATCAGGCGATATCGTTATTAGCGGGGCATGGGTACGTCCGACAGCCCTTTCAGACATGGGCGGCATGGACATGGATGGCACAGAAGAAGCTGACATGGGCGGCATGGACATGGATGACGCAGAAGAAGCTGACATGGGCGGCATGGACATGGATGGCACAGAAGAAGCATCAGAATAATATTAGGATAAGGAGTGTGGGCAACTGCACTCTTTTTATTTTGTCAATAGTATTCAGGATAAATGTGCAGATGGCTACTGTTAAACCCAAAAAACATCCTCTTTATCGCCCCAAAGCAGCATTTGATTTACTGAGTATCCCTCTACTTGGCTCAGTGCTTAAAATGCGTTATGGGCGCTTACTTTTACAAATTCCATTTTTAGTGCTGGCAGTTTTAGTCACCTACGATGGCTTCACGGGGCCCAATGCAGCAGCGCGCAACCTAGCGACAGTTACCCCGTGGGTGCATTATCGTGGATTGGTTGTGGTTGTGATTTTGCTCGCTGGCAACTTATTCTGCATGGGGTGTCCGTTCACAATTCCGCGTACATTAGCCAAGCGAATCGCCATTTCAGGCATTCGCTTTCCGCGTGTGTTGCGTAACAAATGGTTGGCAATTACGGGGTTATTCATCATATTCTTCTTGTACGAATGGCTTGATTTGTGGGCGAGTCCCTTGTTGACAGCATGGGTGATTGTTTTCTATTTTGTGGCTTCATTTGTGCTAGAAGTGATTTTTAAGGAATCGGCTTTTTGTAAATATGTCTGTCCAATCGGGACATTTAATTTTGTATACAGCACAGCATCGCCAACACAAATCGGGGTGAAAAATCCTGACGTGTGTCAATCTTGTCAAGGGCACGAATGTGTCAATGGCAGTTATGCGGCGAGTTCGGTCATCCGTATCGACAGAATCCCCTTTATTGATGCCGATGGGACACTGCACTACAAAGATGTGACTGTCGAAAATAATCTCAAAGGAACACTCGGCTGCGGGACAGAGCTTTTTCCACCACAAATGACCAGCAATATGGATTGTGTTTTCTGCCTGGACTGTGTGCGAGCCTGTCCACATGACAATATTGCTTTGATGGCGCGTCAGCCGGGACGTGAACTATCTAAAACAGGGGCTTGGTCTAAACGCTGGGATGTATCGCTGTTGGTGATTATCTTGACTTTTATGGCGATTTTTAACGCTTTTGGTATGGTGCCACCAATCTATTCATTATTAGCTTGGTTCGCAGATTTAGGCTTCGCCAGTGACTTTGTGCCACTATTGCTGCTTTTTGGTGCTGGGATGATAGTGCTGCCGATTGTTCTTGCCCTCATTGCCGCATGGCTCAGTCGAACGCTGACAAATACGGCGACAAAACACTCTCTGCGCGATACAGTTGCGACATTTGCCCCAGCCTTTGTGCCACTTGGATTTGGCATCTGGATAGCTCATTATGGCTTTCATTTTCTGATAGCACCATTGACAATTGTTCCGGTGGTGCAAGAATTCTTAGGGCAAACAGGCGATTGGG
This sequence comes from Anaerolineae bacterium, assembly GCA_030950085.1. Lineage (GTDB taxonomy): Bacteria > Chloroflexota > Anaerolineae > Aggregatilineales > Phototrophicaceae > JAUZRW01. The sequence goes on along the minus strand of JAUZRW010000158.1, from coordinate 5,541 downwards.
CGCGCTTTGGGACAGCTGTCGATAATCAGTGGATAGGCATCATTCAGGCGATTGCGCTATTGGGTGGTTTTTTGTGGAGCATGATTGTCGCGCAACGGGCATCGACACACTTCTTTGGCAAGCGTCAGGGCTTTATTGGCATGGTGCCATGGGCATTACTATTGTTAATTTTGATGGTCGTGTCTTATCAAATTTTTGTCATGCCGATGGAAATGCGGGGCACAGCAGCTTTATTCGCCTATATTTTGTCAACCGTAGGGGCGTAGCATAGGACAACATAAAAACCACAGGAGCTTTTCATGCTATTTTTGGATCGGCTTAAACAGAATTGTGCCACCTATGCCGATAAGATTGCGATTGAATTTCATGAGCCGCAACGTACAGAAACGGTTACTTATCAATATATAGAAGATACTGTTCAGAAAACGATGGCTTATTTGCACTCCTTGGGCGTAGAATCGGGCGATAGAGTAGCCTTGCAATTGCCCAAGTGCTTGCCTTTTATCTATTTACATCTCGCCATCATGCGACTCGGCGCGATTACTCTACCCTTGAACCCGGCCTATCCCGAAGCTGAATTAATTTATTTCTTGGAAGATTCAGGGGCAAAATTATTTTTTGCTGATTCTCATGATGAGGCTAAAATCCAAGCGATTGCGGACAAACTGCCGTCTCTGGAAACCGTAATTTATATAGAAATTCATCCTGATGACCCCGAAGAATTTGAATCAATGCTGACTGCCGAAGTTGATAATTTGCCACATCCCCCGACGGATGCCAATCAAACGGCGCTGATTTTCTATACAAGTGGCACGACAGGACGACCTAAAGGCGCACAAATCACGCATGGTAACCTGACGACTAATCTTGATGATTTGTATAGTGCATGGGGTTGGCAAGATGATGATATACTTTTGCATGTGTTACCGATTTTTCATGTGCATGGCTTGGTAGTCGCTTTGCATGGTGCGCTACATGCTGGGGCAACCGCGATTATGTTGCCGCGCTTTGAACCCCAACTAGCCCTCGATACATTGGTCAAACGATGCTGTACGGTCTTCATGGCTGTCCCCACGATTCACAAGCGATTGGTTGATTTCTCGGATGCCGAAAATTATGACCTGAGCCATATGCGCTTGCTCACATCCGGTTCGGATAGATTGCCAGATGATGTTTGCGTGCGCTTTAAGCAACTCTATGGGCATACCCTCTTAGAACGCTATGGTATGACCGAAACGGGTATGAATCTCTCTAATCCACTGCATGGCGAACGGCGTATTGGGTCTGTCGGGATGCCGCTACCGAGTGTCGAAGCCCGCATCGTGAATCCCGAAACCGATGAACCACTCGCAGATGGTGACGTTGGGGAAGTACAAATTAAAGGGGCGCATGTTTTTAAGGGCTACTGGAATATGCCAGATAAAACGGCAGAGGCTTTTACCAGCGATGGTTGGTTACGAACAGGTGACATGGGAATGCGGGCGGCTGATGGCTATTTTACGCTCAAAGGGCGTTCCAAAGATTTGATTATCACAGGCGGCTTGAATGTCTATCCGCCAGAGGTTGAACTTGTCTTAGCTGACCACCCAGCGATTCAGGCTAGTGCTGTTATTGGTTGCCTTGATGATGAATGGGGCGAACGAGTAACGGCGATAATTATCCTTAAGCCCGAAGTGACTGTTACGGAAAGAGAAATTATCCATTTTTGCCGTGAACGATTGGCGCAGTATAAAACCCCACGAACAGTTATTTTTGTCGATGACTTCCCACGTAATGCACTCGGTAAAATACAGAAAGCTAAATTACGCGAGGCATGGTGCTAATATGTGAGACCCCTCAAATAGAAGGTCTCACATATTGGAAATTATTTAGCCGGCTGGTACGAAGTTCTGGGCATTGAAACTTTCACCATTGGCAGGTGTGGCTGCTGAACCGCTACCATCACTGACGGTCAGTTGCCAGTTGGTTGCGGAACAAGAATCGACAGCACCGTGTTCATTGTTGTTCAAGATAATGACATAGGCATTGCTGAAGGCGGTGGTATCGACTGTGCCATTTTGCCCTAAATCGAAAACCTGTGCTTGACCAGTGCCTCTATCAATTCCCACGACAAGTACAGTCAAATTGCTGTTGTCGATAGCGAAGGTATAGTTGCCTCTGCGTCGAATCAACACATAATCAGCACTCATTTCTTGAACCCCCGATTGTGAAGGGGTGACGATACCTGTACCATTGATACTAGCCTCAACGCGCACCGTACTTGGGAATGAATTACCGAGTTCATAATCGCGCAGGAGGTTGCGGACGGCATAATGACGCAAAACAGATTGTGGAGTCCCGCCCATTGCAGCAATGTAGTTATAGTAATTCACCATACCTTCTTCATCGGCAATGCCTTCCCACAAGCGAATGATACTATCTCTTCCGAAATCTTGTGCCAACGAGTCAATTAAGAGCCATTCACCATACACACGCACGCCCGTTTCTTCATCAAGTGTACCGACGCACAAATCCGGTTGTTGGAAGACGGATTCTGTGTAACCTGTGGCATCTTCATCTGCAATGCTGGTTTGTAGTTCCATCCAACTAGCTGTTGCTTCATAGTACCAACTGGTGGCATCACCAATATCATAGCCGAATTGGATGCCGTGATGAAATTCATGGGCGATTGTCGCTCGCATGACACTCAATGGTGGGCTAACACCTTGAAAATCATTGTCGATTGAGAGGAAGCTATACGCTGCCCATACTTCTGGTCGGGGTGAATTGGTATTATCGCCCACTACATTTTCCGGTTGGGCAAAACCGAGGATACCTTCATCAAGGATTTCACTGAGGTAGAAGTCGAAGCGTGTATCGCCACCTTCACCACAATCGCTAGGTGGTAGCGGCCATCCTAATTGTTGTGTTTGGACTTCTAGCACCGTTTCCACAAAAGCGAGTACCTCGCCAACAAATGCCTCTGTTGTGGCATCTTCACCTTGTAGCGTATAGTGAATCAAGAAATTTTCTGTGCCGACAGTTACCGTGGGACCACTCAAGACGGGACGTTCGCGCAATTCTAAGTTATCACAACTGGCACTCTCTGTCCGTTCCACATCTGGAATTTCTGGGCGCGTGGGTTGATATTCTGCGGCGATGACTGCCCCATTCGGTATACCTTCGCCACGCAAAACTTCGGGCGCATTGTAACCCAACTGCAAGCGAAAACTGCCTGAATTCTCTCGGTTACAACAATCAAAAACAGCAATACTGTAATCGCCATCGGCAGGGAAGACAAACTCGATTGCCGAGTTAAAATTACGTGCCGAAATATCATCATTTTCAGCAAAGACTTCCACACACTCAATGTCGCAGACCGCAAGCGCCGTATCGAAATCATTCGAATCGGCATAAAGATAGAGCGTTTGACCGGCAACTGCGCCAAAAATGTCATAATACACAAAAGCTTCATCACTGCTGATATTGCCAACGAATTCTTGTACTTGCGAACCACTACCCCCGACTGCTGCCGGTGTGACCGGAACATAGGTGGGTTCGTAAGGCAGGGCGATAGTTGCGCCATTGGGCAAGGCGGTTCCGGTGAGAACTTGCGGTGCATTGAAACCGAGTGTCAGATGGAAAACACCACTGACATCCGAACGGCAGCAATCTGTGACGGCAATACTATAATCGCCATCGGCAGGGAAAGTATAAACTAAAGCCGAGTTGAAATTGCCCGCTTCGGCATCAATATCATCAACGTCCGCGAATATCTCTACACAATCAATATCACAAACAATGAGCCGTGGGTCAATATCATCGGATTCCAGATAGAGATAAATCGTTTCTCCGGCTTGCATCCCGAAAAGGTCGAAGAAAGAGAATTCGATTTCGGGCGCAACTGAGGCGTAAAAATCTTGGATTTGAGGGTCGCCTGTAATCGGTGCTGGAGTCAAGTCTGCCGGAATAGCGGCGGTAGCCTGATACGGCACAGCGATAGTTGCACCATTGGGAACAGCCGTGCCATTAAGGACATCGGGCGCACCATAACCGAGCAACAGGCGGAAACTACCCGTCGCGCCTTCTTCACAACAATCTGCCACAGCAATACTATAATCACCATCCGCCGGGAAGGTGAATTGCAGCGCGGAGTTATAATTGCCGGAAGCTGTATCAATGTCGTCATTTTGAGCGAAAACCTCGACACAATCAATATCACAGACCGTAATAGCCGTATCAATTTCAGTCGATTCGGCGTAGAGATAGAGTGTTTCCCCAGCTACGGCATCAAAAATATCAAAATATTGGAATCGCGCATCAGCACTCACCGCACCCGTCAGCTCTTGTACTTGTGCGGTGCTGTTAACGACAGTCGCCGTGACATCAGTAAACGTGGCGGCAAAGGGAACAGCGATGCTTGCCCCATTCGGTCTCGCAGAGCCATCTAAGACATTCGGTGCGTTAAAGCCGATGAGCAAACGGAAAATGCCGCTTGCAGTTTCTCTGTTACAACAATCTGCCACAGCAATGCTGTAATCACCACTTTCAGTAAACGTAAAAGAAAGTGCCGAGTTATAATTGCCGCCATTATAATCAATATCGTCATTGTCAGCATAGAACTCTTGACAACTAATGTCACAAAGTCCTATTTGGGTATCAAAGTCCTCCGATTCAACATACAAATAAATCGTTTCGCCTGCCTGCATATCAAACAAATCAAAAAAGACAGTCGGGGTTTCTGGTGATACTTGCGAATAAATTTCTTGGACTTTGGCACTACTTTGTGCATTGGCACTCATCACCGAGAGCGATAATAAGACCAAGACAATCAATAGTAAATAACGTCGCTTCATAAGAAGACTGCTCCTTTAGCGTTAGGTATAGATAAAAATGAGCTACTGCTTTTAAGTATGAGTGATTAAGGCGAAATTGACATGACTTTTGCGGACAAATTCCAGAATATGCTATCAAGGTTAGATTTTGGATTTGGATTTAATCAATTTTTAATTAATGTCGCCTTTTATCCCAAATATCCCAAGTCTTTTGGGATAAGTTGGGATATATTGTCGAAAATAGACTAAATTAGGGCAAAGAGTCTTACCAGATAGACTGACTCAGGGTGCTAAATAACTCCAACTATACGAAATTCATCATGAAGATATACTGAGTATTAATGAAGTATAGAGTCGAATTTCACAATAAAGGGCGATTGGCTGTTTTTTGCAATCAGAAACGAGCGTACAAAATCGTATACACCCATTCATTGCGGCTTATTGTAGAGTCCGAGAAATCTTTTGAAAATGCCTAACACAGAGAAACGGAGAATCAGAGACGCAGAGCGTAATTTGAATTAGGATTCTTTGCGTTTTTTTGCGCCTTTGTGGTTCATCCTTTTTCTACGTTTTTTCCAGATTCTACTAGGACTTTCGCTTGAAGCGAAGAGATAGTATATCATTGAGAGCATGATAAGGAAAAAAGAGTACATCGAATATTTAATCAGTACGCCAGTGAACTATACCTGTAGCAATCTTGCCAAACATTTGGAGGATGTCAGTCATG
>JAUZRW010000157.1 GCA_030950085.1 Anaerolineae bacterium | reverse complement strand
GCTATCAAACGTTTTAGCCCTGATAGCCTGAGCATCATGGAATTTAAGTCGCAAATTACTTATCAAGTCGCTGAAAAAATCTATGCGAATCATCCCTTGCTAGGCGAAACTCTTGAAAGTGGTTGGAATGTGAAATTTACTCGTGAATTTGATATCACGAATGATAGACACCTATTCAATACTCAGGGCAAAGGTCTACCACTCTATGAAGGCAAAATGATACATCAATTTGATGCTAATTTTGCTGAACCAAAATTCTGGCTGGAAGAACAACCTGCTAGTGAACGATTAGCGTCGAAATATAGCGTTTCATCATCTGAGTTAGATTATCTGAAACCACGTCTTGCATATCGAGGAATTGCTAGTTCTACAAATAGCCGTACTCTTATGACAACGATTCTTCCACCGAGAGTTTTTTCAGAAGGGCGTTCGGCAACAACGGTCAAAACAAAATTTATATCCGAAAAAGAACAGCTATTTGCTTGTGCTTGCCTGAATGCGCTGCCTCTCGATTGGATATTACGTCAAAAAGTCGCTGCTAATGTGAATATGTTTCATATGTATAGTTTGCCCCTGCCGCGTTTGACTGTCGATAATCCCTATTTTGATGCGCTGGTGTCACGGGCGGCGTGTCTCACCTGCGTCCGAGACGACTTCGCGGATTTGTGGCAAGATGTGATGGGAACACCATTTACCCCAACTCCTGCGGACACCCCGTTGGATGTCCCTACAAACCAATCTGTCCCGTCCGCTGACCTAAAACCAAACCTCAATCGAACAGGTTGGCAACCCGTGGTCAATGAGGCAAAACGACAAATCTTCCGCAATGAAATAGATGCCCTCGTCGCGCATTTATACGGTTTATCGCATGACGAATTTGCCCATATTCTGGCGACATTTCCGCTAGTTTTCGCTGATGATGCCGTGGGCAAAACGAAAAAAGAGGCATTACTCGCGGTTTATGATACCTTCGCCGATACCGTCAAAGATTGGTCACGGGCGTAACATCATTTGATATGCTTCATCACGGGTTCAATATAGACTTGCTTTGCCAGTTGATAGGCTTCGGCAAGCGTGAGAATTGCAAAATCAGGACGTTCAGCAATCCATGTTTGGGCAGCATCATGCGAGGCGAAAAAGTGAATCTGTCCACAGAAACTACCCTCAGCCCCTGCTGTGCAACCTGTCGCTGTCACAAGCGAAAGTACCGTTTCGGCAGGCGTAAAAGTTTCAATGCCATCGGGTGTAATCGTCAGCGAAATAGTCGCCTCAGCTTGTGGACAAATCGAGGTGACAGTTGCCGTTTTGCCGATATATGCCGCTAAAAATAGCGTATCTAGCTGTCTCAGGCGGTAAATCTTCTCGCTGTCGGGGTCTTAAGAGATTAATCGTTTTTTCAAGCGTAGACATTGTGATGCTCCCAATTAAGACCTGAGCTTTGTATAAGCACAGAAAATGTGTTTTTTCGGCAAATTATGGATTTTCGGGCGTAAGGGCGCAATGCCTTACGCCCCTACAACGGATTATGACCTTTTATGACTCTCACTTTCGGTGAAATCCTTAAACAAAATTCACATAATTAAGGCTTGCAGGATGCTTTTACCCTAAAAATGACCGCCAAATTATTCAAGTCCCCCTCCTTGACGCTTCGGGGAGGGGGATTTAGGGGGTGGGGTGAGCAGTTACACACTGGTTTGGATGAGATGGCAAACGCAGGTCTTCATCTGGACATCATCGGGTAAACTTTGTCCGGCTTCGTGTAAAGCCTTGATTTCGCTTCGCAATTGTTCTAAATCATGGATACGCTGCTCAATTTCGTCGATTTGTGTTTCCATGACGGTCATCACATATTGACATGGTGGTTCGTTGCGCTCCCGAAAAGCTAAAATCTCCCGAATATCATTGAGCGTAAAATCTAATGCCCGTGAGCGTTTGATAAATAGTAGGCGTTCAATATCGCGCTCATCATATTGCCGATAGCCATTTGCAGCGCGTTTGGCAGGCGGCAACAAGGCAATCCGTTCATAATAGCGAATCGTCTCAGTGGATATCCCTGTTTGCTGACTCAATTGTCCAATTGAAACCATCATTGCACCTCCATATTTCACTATCATAAACCTTGTAGTAGCTGCAATGTCAAGCCACTCATAGTCTCATGACCTTGTACGATAATCCTTACACATGGGATGATGCGTCATCAAATTGCAACCCGTCGGATTTCACATTTAAGAATGATTTTAGGAAGTGGACACAATGAAAGACATCGCGGAAATTGGTCACTAATCCAACAGAGATACGCACAGCACCAACAGCATCGTGTTCGCCACTAGCAGTCATGGCAATGACTAATTGCTCAAATGTAATGCGCTCTTCATCTTGGAGACAAGCACGTAATTCTTCTTCGTGGATATCCATGGCGAGTTCACCGGCACCGGGATTACAAAAACAACCCGTTCGCAGCGAAATATTGACTGTATTTGCCAAGCCTTCCACAAGGCGATAATCAAAAATCGTCTGTTCAGAGTCGTACAAATTGACTGCAAGTGTGCCGCCGCGTGCTTCACAGGTCTCAGGTCCATAAAATTTAATCAAGGGGCTGCCATTATCATGTTTTAACTGCGTAAGTTCATCTAGCAGATAGCCTGTCAGTGCCATCACACGCTCATGAATCATGTCGATACCAATTTGTTGGATATGCTTGAGTCCAATTTCGACGGCGGGCAAATTGAGATAATCAATTGTGCCGTCTTCAAAAGCAGCTTCGCCTTCTTCAAGATAATGTCGATTCCCCTGCACCGATGCCACAGTAATCGTGCCGCCTGCAAAC
>JAUZRW010000156.1 GCA_030950085.1 Anaerolineae bacterium | reverse complement strand
GTTAGAAATACAAAAACACGATTAAAGTAGAATCTGGGAAGTCATTGGAAATAAAATTTTGCTTTCGTACTGGCGCAGCGCGCTGCGCCCCTACAACCAATTTCCATAAACTTATCGGACTCTACATTAAATACTGTCTCGAAAGAAATTAAAGATTGTAGAGGTAACTCCTGTGTAGTCGCCCATTTGGGAGCGCATGTAGGCACTCCCAAACATCTCTAAAGACTCACCATTTACACACTAGGGGCTTCTTCAACTTCTGATTCGGCAACTTCAACCGCATCGCCCGCTTCGCTTTCTAGCAACAATTTATCGCCCTCTTCATTGGTTGTGGCAATAATTGTGCTAGCTGTTGGGAATTTACCACTGAGAATGCCTTCAGACAATTCATCTTCTAGCGCATTCTGAATCAAGCGCCGTAACGGACGCGCACCATATTCAGCATCATAGCCTTCGGTAGCAATCCATTCACGCGCCTCTTCGCGCACATCAAGAGTAATCGCATGTTCAATGAGGCGCTCTTTAAGTTTCGCCAACTCAAGGTCAACAATTGACTTGATTTCGTCTTGCGATAGTGAGCGGAAGATAATCGTCGCATCGACACGATTCAGGAATTCGGGACGGAACATTTTCCGCACCTGATCCATCACATTTTTGGACATATCTTGATAATCTTCTTCGTTCTTTTTGTTCGCCTCCAAATTGAGGTTAAAGCCCAAACGTGAACCGCGCCGTATCATATCTGCCCCGACATTACTGGTCATGACAATAATCGTATTGCGGAAATCTACCGAGCGTCCGCGTGCATCTGTCAGCGTCCCTTCTTCCATCACCTGTAAGAGCATGTTAAAAGCTTCGGGATGTGCTTTTTCAATTTCATCAAAGACGACAATGCTATAAGGACGACGACGCACCGCTTCGGTCAGTTGACCAGCATCTTCATACCCCACGTAACCCGGAGGCGCGCCCACGAGACGGGCAACACTATGGCGTTCCATGAATTCGCTCATATCAAGTTGAATCAGAGCATCTTCACTACCAAAGAGAAATTCAGCCAGTGCTTTGGTCAATTCTGTTTTCCCGACACCTGTGGGACCGAGGAACATGAATGAACCAATCGGGCGGCGAGGGTCTTTGAGACCAGCCCGCGCACGACGAACTGCCTTACTGATGGACACTATCGATTCATGCTGACCGACAATTCGCTTGTGAAGGGCATCTTCCATCCCCATCAGCCGTACAGCTTCATCACTTGCCATCCGTGTGACCGGAATACCTGTCCACATTGCCACCACTTCGGCAATATCTTCTGCCATCAAGCGTGGTTGTCCGGTTTCAGCATTCCAAGTTGATTTGAAATCTTCCAGTGACTGTTTCAAATCAACCAGACGGGCTTCAAGGTCTACAATCAAATCACTCTCAAGTTCATCATCTTCAGCACGACTAACTTCGCCTTGTACATGCTCAATTTCTTCCGTAATGCGCCGTACTTGTGCCGATTCCGGTGATTTGTACATACGAAGACGAGCCGATGCTTCATCAATCAAGTCAATCGCCTTATCCGGCAAAAAGCGGTCAGGGATGTAACGTGCTGAAAGATTGGCAGCCGCATCAATTGATTCATCGGTAATTTCGACACTGTGATGGTCTTGATAGGGTCCTTTGATGCCTTGCAGAATTTCGATAGTTTCTTCGATAGTCGGTTCACCCACCATAATCTGTTGGAAGCGCCGTTCGAGTGCCGCATCGCTTTCGATATGTTTGCGATATTCATCAAGCGTTGTCGCGCCAATCGTTTGCAACTCGCCGCGTGCTAATGCCGGTTTGAGGATATTCGCAGCATCAACACTACTGCCAGCACTACCTGCACCCACCAGCATATGCACTTCGTCAATGAATAAAATTGTATCCGATGATTTCAGTTCTTCGATGACTCGCTTGAGGCGTTCTTCAAATTGACCACGATACATTGTACCGGCGACCAAAGACCCCACGTCTAATTGCAAAACACGCTTGTTCAGGAGTTGACGGGGTGTATCGCCGTTGACAATACGCTGTGCCAAACCTTCAACAATTGCGGTTTTCCCGACACCGGGTTCGCCAATGAGCGCCGGATTATTTTTGCGGCGGCGACTCAAGACTTGAATAACCCGTTCAATCTCAGTTTCACGTCCGACAACTGGGTCGAGTTTGTTTTCGGCTGCCATTTGGGTCAAATCAGTCGCCAATTGGTCAACCAAGGGTGTTTTTTCAGGACGTGAACGCGACTGACGTTCAGGGGTTTGGGTTGGTTTTTGCACCGGGCTTTCTGATAGCACACGGCGGGTTTGGCGACGCACCTCTTCTGGGCTAACACCCAGCCGACGCAGTACCTCAATCGCAATCCCATCTTGCTGACGAACCAAGCCCAACAGCAAATGTTCTGTTCCAATATAGTGATGCCCCATACGGCGAGCTTCATCAACCGCCAATTCCAGCACCTTCTTAGTCCCTTCCGAGAGGTCTGGATTGCCAGCCGTTGTCCGATTACTGGGGTCAGTGAGGCGATTAACCAAATCTTCGACACGACGCGCTTCTAATCCAAGGTCACGTAAGACGCGCCCCGCTACGCCGCCTTCTTCTCGCATTAATCCGAGCAGTAAATGTTCTGTTCCAATTAGGCCGTGTTGCAGCCGTTCGGCTTCTTCTTGCGCCAGACTCAACACGCGCCGCGCACGCTGCGTAAAGCGTTCCATTTTATTCGGCACGGTTCTTCACCTCCGTCGCCAGCTAAGCTGCTAAAACAGCCAACTGATTGTTACACTACATTTGTTTTCTATTATACCAGTATATCAGAACTGCGAAACAGGTCATTATCTCAATAGTATGTTAGAAAGCTATTGCGAATCTGTACCCGATAACAACCTTAACGGTGGTTCTTGTATCCATATTGTACAGCATAACACTGTTCTTCAAACTAGACGAATGGGTGGGTGTCATTCTTTCGTAACGTAGGAGAATAGTAAGGGGACGGTAAGAAAGTATCAATCGCATCAAAAAATGGGAGTAGAGAAAACATACTCCCATAGAATTTATTTTTAGACCGTATTAGTCGTCTGAAACGTCTGTTTCTTCGACAGCCGCTTCAACTTCTGCCACTGCTTCATCAGCAACGGTTTCGGTTTCCTCGACAGCCGCTTCAACTTCAGCTACCGCTTCATCAACAACGGTTTCGGTTTCTTCGACAATCGCTTCAACAGGGGCTTCAACTTCTGATTCAGGTTCATCAGCAATTTCTTCTGGCTCATCCTCAATGATGCGCTCTTCGGTATAAGCCCGTCGGAGGTCTTCGTCAAGAAATTCTGCCGAATTGACGCGGCGCAAACTCAAACCGAGACGACGATTCTTGACATCCACCTTAACGACGCGCAGTGTCAACTTATCGCCTTTGTTAACCACATCACGCGGATGTTCAACTCGTTCATCGGACAGTTCGGAAATATGAATCAAGCCTTCGATAGCTTCCATACCCCGAATACGGGCAAAAGCACCGAATTTGGTTAATTTGGTGACAGTACCGCGAATCAGTGCGCCATTCCCGAAGCGTGTTGCCAGTTCGTCCCATGGGTCAGCCTTCAATTGTTTGATGCTGAGACCAATGCGGTTTTTGCTCTCATCGACATTGATGACACGAACCTCTACAGCTTGCCCGACATTCAACACTTGGCGCGGATGTGTGATATGCTTCCATGACAGTTCCGTAATGTGAACCAAACCTTCTGCGCCCCCGACATCGACAAAAGCGCCGAAGTTCTCAAGACTGACAACCCGTCCCTCACGAACTTCACCCACTTTTAACTCTGTAATCAGAGCCTCTTTACGGCGTTGGCGGACTTCACGCATTGCCGCACGCTCTGAAAGAATCAGTCGATTACGGCTGCGGTCTACTTCCATCACTTTGACACTAATCTGGTTATTGACAAGACCCCCATAGCGTTCTTCGGGTGTTTCGCCTTGAATATCCAATTGGCGTTTATCACTAATCTGGCTTTGTGGCACAAAACCACGCAAACGCCCGAAGCGCACAATCAAGCCGCCTTTGTTATAGCCGCCGATTTTGCCATCATAAACCTCTTTACTTTTGAGGTATTCTTCGGCACTGCGCCAGTCCAATTCTTCTTGTGCATGATTAATCGACAAAATGACTTCACCCCGATGATTATGGGGATTGACCACATACACATAGACTTCTGCACCCATTTTCATTTCTTCCAGTATCTTGCCACTCATGAGTTCGACCTCACGTTTTGGCACAATACCTTCATAACCTTCGCCAAGGTCAACAAAAATTTCATTGGGTGTGGTACGTATGATGCTACCCTGAATCACCTCTCCGCGTTGTGGTCCCGTGGCTTCGGCTTCATCACTTGCGGCAGAGTCCACTGTCGTTTCATCGGCTTTGTCGTCACCTTCAGCAGAGTTCGCTGTAGCATCCTCTGTTGTTTCATCGGCTTCGTCGTCGTCACTTGCGGCGGATTCCACTGCGGGAACATCATCATCTGAAGCGACGTCAGCAGCAAGTTCTTGCACACTGTCAGTCTCTCCCTCAGAAGGCGTATCTCCCACCCCATTACCATTGGCAGTTGGTTCTGCGCTGGTCTCTGGTGCAGCAGCCGTCTCAGTTTCGGACAACTCGGCAGACGAAGTTACTTCGCTTTCTTCTTCGTTCTTGCCCAGTTCTGGCTGTTCCATGTTTTTTATTCATCCCTAGAGAATTAATTTGAAGCCTGATTATACCGACTTCATAGGAATAATCAAACAGTCGAAAATAAATTGGACTAGATTCATACTTTGTATCGTGCATCTAAAACAAATGTGCTAGAATATTGGGCATATTCGTACTATCATGAAAAGACCTGCCCATGACAGCTATTCGTGAAATTAGCCCCGACATCGCCCGCCGCTTTATCATCAGCAAACAGCATCTCGATAATGCGCCACGCCCCTCTATGTTAGAGGTCATTCGGGATTTGGGTTGTTTGCAGCTTGACCCCATCAGCAAAGTATTACAACCGCATTGGCTGATTTTATTGAGTCGCTTAGGGCAGTATGAGCGTGCCGAATTGGATAAGTTGCGCTGGGAAGATCGCAAATTATTTGAGTATTGGGCGCACGCCGCATCACTTGTTCTCACAGAAGATTACCCGATTCATGCCGTCCATATGCGCGAGTCATGGGGCGCAAAGAAGTTACAAAAGTGGATGAATGAACATGATTTACATAATTTACGACAGCACATGCTGGAACGATTGCGTGAAGAAGGCGCACTCAGTCCAGCAGATTTCAATGATGAGCAGATGACGAATGAGTCATTTTCTGGTTGGGCGAATGGACGCGCAGCCAATCGCTTGATGGAGCGCATGTGGACAATTGGCGATGTGATGGTTGTGGAGCGCAAAGGCACAGGGCGCAAATGGGATTTAGCCGAACGCTTCTTTCCCGAATGGACTCCGCGAGAAGAAATTGACACCTACGAAGCGACTTATCGTAGTATGCAACGAGCAGTCAAGGCATTAGGCGTGACCAATGGACGCAAGCAAATCAATTATGCTTTCACTCGTGGACGCTATTGGCATTTCAAAGATGTGATGCAGCAATTACTGGATGAAAAAGTCTTAATTCCAGTCAAAATCACAGCTTGGGCAGGCGATTGGATGATGCACAAAGACGATTTGCCGCTATTAGAAAAAATCGAAAGCGGCGATTGGCAACCCAAAACCACGCTACTCTCACCATTCGACCCCCTCATTTGTGACCGTGACCGTACCGAATTGATTTGGGATTTTCGCTATCGCATTGCAATTTATGTGCCGAAAGACAAGCGCGACTATGGTTATTATGTGCTGCCGATTTTGCATGGCGATAAACTCATCGGGCGTATGGATATGGCATTCGATAAAAAAGCTAAAATACTCACTGTAATTTCGACTTATGCCCAAGCCAATGCCCCCTCAGCCGTGAGAGCTATTCGTGGTGCAGTGCAATCATTGGCAACCTTTCTCGGCGCGACAGACATCACTTATGGCGAAACGATGCCCAAAATATGGAAGGCATTGCGAAAGTAGTTTATTATCGTTATAGACTGCCTATCTATATTGATTTACCTAAACAAAAAAATGAACCACAGAGAACGCCGAGGACACAGAGAGTCAAGTTCAAAATTTTTCTTTGCGACTTTCATCTTTTGCATCTTTGCGTTAAAAATGTCATTCTCATGGATAGGTGTATTTCAATCGAAAGAAAGCAAACATGGCAACCCGACATACTAATCCGCGTGACAAAGCCGCCGTGGTCAAGTGGGCGCAAGATTTGTTGCAACTGAGCAATTTTTATGTGCTAGATACCGAAACCACCGGCGTAAGCAAACAAGACCAAATTTGCCAAATCGGTATTATCGACAAAAATGGCGACGTGGTGCTGGATACGCTCGTGAAACCGACTGTTCGTATCTCATCCGGCGCGAGTGCCGTTAATGGCATTAGTGATAAGATGGTCAAAGATGCGCCGACTCTTATGGATGTCTATACGGATATCTCTTCGATGTTGGCAGGGTCAACACTTATCGCCTACAACATGGACTTTGATTGGCGGATGCTCAAGCAATCTGTTGGAGTCTATAAAATGCCGATGTTTCGTGTGACAAAAAAAGAGTGTGCCATGAAACAATATGCCAAATATCGCGGCGTATTGAATAGCAAGCGGCGCGGTTATCGCTGGCATAAATTAACAGATGCGGCGGATTATGAAAAACTGCTTGTTGCCAATGCCCATACTGCGCTCGGAGATGTGATTATGACACTCGAACTCATCAAAAAAATGGCAGGCATAGAAAGTGATTCACCAACAACATGATAAACGGAGTCTTGCAACCCCTGACCATTGTTGAAATCTCCGATACACGGCTTGTCTTGCGCGAACAACCGCGTTTGGCATGGTTTATCGCTGGCATATTATTTGCGATTGCTGCTATTTTGCTCTTATTCCAATTCTGGGGAACGGCATTTTTGGCATTTGTGATTGCCTGTATTTTTCTGGTTGATGCTCGCACACGCCTGATTTGCTTTGATACCCATACCCATACTATGACAGTTGATTATGTCTACCTCTATCGACGCAAAACAATCAATGTCACAGAATTACACAAACTCGGCGAGGCTTATCTGCACACAGCGGCTGATGGTCATAGCCAGATTATCCTGATTGATAAAATGAGCAACGAGATGGGATTCAGTGTCTATTCACGCGATATACGCCCATGGAAAGAGGATATCGTTGTGGCAATAAATACCATTCTCCGTAACGCGCAAAAAGCCCCTTTCGGGGTTTCATCGCGCCTCACACAAAATAACAAGGATGAAATAGCGTCTTAGGTTTAAGAGAGACACTTTGTTAAACAAGATGATGCCAAATAACACAAACCCCACCGAAGCAGGGTTTGTGAGCTATCGTTGACACTATAATTGTAGATTACCATCTGATAGCAACTTACGACCTGTTAGCACATCACGCCCTAATCGCTTTTCAGTGATTTTAACTTGCTGACCCACAAGCTGAGATAGGGTCTTGATGATTTTAGTGACAGTTTTCTTGGCTACGACTTCATCATCACGATAGTTCTCAAGTTCCAAACGACATACCTCTTCTGCTTGTGCAGTGAATATTAGACCCAACGTACTCATAAATTCTCGTATATTTGCGCCTTTGGGAATACCTAAGTGTTCGCGCAGTTCCCATGAGCGCATCCCAAACACACCTAAATAGGTTTCTTCCGTGACGGTTATGAAGTATTTATCATTGCTTTCTAAATTAAGCAGATGCTTGATTATCGCCATGAGTTCTTTGCGTGTAACAATACCAATATTGCGAATAGTAATCCATTCTTCTGGTTTACCTTGGCGTAACCATTTTTTCTTGCGTTTTTCGGCTAATTTTGCTTCAACCGTCTCAGGTTCACGACGGGCTTCATCAGCAAAAGCACCTGATTTGGCTAAAAAGTCCTTAATTACTCTTAAAGCAGGACGTGATTTCGTAGCACGCATGTAAGCAGCAATCTGATAAAGACCCTCATCATTCGTGAAATCCATCTTGTATTTTTTGCCATTTTTTGCAAGATAATTCAGGTGTCTGCTTGAAGTAGATAGTTGAGATTTCATTTTAGTCCACATTTTAGTTGCGTTTTTGGATGATGTCGAAGCGATACCTGTAATCCAGTCTTGAATTGCATATAGTACACCTTCTTCTGTATCGTGGCTTTGCAATGGGAAACCCCATCGTTCTGCTACGATAAACGGCAACGGGCGCGGGTCATCAAACTCGCCTGAATCGGATTCATATGTAGGGATGATTTTGTCTGGCATGTGGTTTTTCCTCTTTCGGTTATCGTCAATAAATTATCAAAAACTTGTAAGAATACTTTTAATTGACTTGAACATTCTCAAGAGTATGGTAGAATTTTTGTGTAATATGTAACAAAAAACGACGGCTATTTTAGGTCGTTGTTTGTCTGAAGTCCGAAACTGTGCTACCAAACACTATTAGTTTCGGACTTTTGTGTTTCCTAATATATAGGAGCGACTTTATCACATTCGACTAATTTGTTCTATAGGCAAATTATCCTGATTGATAAAATGGGCAATGAGACGGGATGCAGTGTCTATTACTTTTGTTAGAATGAAGGCATGAAAACAAAGACTCTACTCATCATCACAATCATCCTCGCTTTTAGTCTTCCGCTACAAGCACAAGATATTGTCGGAGATTTACTGGGGCGTATTAATAACCTGCGTTCCCAAAACGGACTCGCCCCCTATACACTGCATCCGGCATTGACGGCGGCTGCACAAAATCAGGCACAGTGGATGGTCAATACAGGACAAGTGAGTCATGTTCAAGAAGATGGGAGTCGCCCAAGTGACCGTGCTGCTGCAGCCGGATACACTTCGCAATGGGTTAGTGAGAATATCTATATGGGCGGATTGGCAAGTGTCGAGAGTGCATGGAACTTTTGGCTTAATTCACCTATTCACTATGCCGGATTAACCAGTCCTAATTATCAAAATATTGGGATTGCCAGCGCACGCGGAGATGGCGGACAATCTTTTGTGCTGGTTTTTGGTGTTCCAAGTGGCGCGACAAGCAGCACATCAGGGACAAGCCATACAAACACTGCCAACAATAATGATGCCCCTGCTGCACCGCCATCTTATATTGTCGGAGTCGATGCTGTCGGGAATATCATGCACGAACTCCAAGCCGGACAAACATTGGGCGATGTCTTGCTGACTTATGGTTATTCATGGGATGATTTATCGGCACTGATGGCGCTCAATGACTTAACGGATGCCGATATTCGCTCATTGGAAATTGGCGCTATTATCCTTGTGCCGCCACAATCGGGAACATATACCCCGACACCGCCATCAGAGGAAACAACGCCCGAAGCGACTGAACCTGCTGCCTTTACAGTCGAAGGTTCAGACATCAGCGCAAGCCCTGAAAACACCGTAACCCCAACACTGACGAGCGGTTTGCTCATGCCAGCCACATTTGTTGTCCTCTCTAGCACGCCAACCCGTGTCTCACCGACAGCAACGCCACCCCTTACCCCGACTGCAACCTCGCGTGAGGTTATGCGGATTAGTACGCTTCCGGTGGCAACTGCCATTGTCGATACACCGATAAACACGCTAGAAGCAAATTCACAATCATCATCGAAGCGCCTACCTCTGTGGATAATCGCTGCTATCGCTTTACAAGTCGCTGTTTTAGGGTTAGCGAGTTTTGAGTTTTTCCGCCGCCATCGCCAGTAACAAATGTTTGTAGAATCTGAAAAAACTTAGAAAAAATGAACCGCCAAAACGCCAAAGCGCCAAGATTTCTATTCAAAACCTATCTTTGTGCCTTTCACCCTTTGCATCTCTGCGTTACGCTTTTTCTAAGCACTTACCGGACTCTTCAATATTTAAGTTACTGCTTTACGACTTCGTGATATAAAGCCGTCAATTCGCGTGCTTGATTTTGCAATGTAAAAGTCGCTTGGATGCGCTCAAAAGCCGCCTTGCCCATGTTTTCCATGAGAGCAGGATCAGCGATGAGGCGTTGAATAGCGGCTGCTAAGGAATCGGGGTCTTGTGGCGGAATCACAATGCCCGTTTCGTCATCCACAACGATTTCTGTCACACCGCCAACATCACTAGCAATTGACGGCAAACCCGCAGCGCCCGCTTCAATGAGAACAGTCGGCAGTGCTTCCATATCTGATGGCAAAATGAGCATATCTACTGCTTTCAAAATTGTGGGAACATCTTTGCGTGTGCCGAGAAAAATCACATTGTCTAAGCCCTTGGCATAGGCTTTGATGCTATCGGCATCTTCGCCATCACCCACCATGAGAAAATTTACAGCAGGCAGTTGACGCGCCGCATCTATCGCCACAACATGCCCTTTACCCGGACGCATTACGCCGACCATCACGACAAGCGGCTTATCTGTCGGAAAGCCGAGTTCTTGAGCTAAGGCTCTGCGGTCTTTATCGACTTGAAATTTTGCCAAATCAATGCCATTGTAGATAGTTGTATATTTTGATGGCGGCATTTTCAAGATATTTTGATGATATTTGCTAGTAGCATCCGAGACATAGATAAGGCGTTTGGTTCTCCGAAAAGCGTAACGTTCCACATCCACGAGCCACTTTCTCTTCTGAGTCGATATATCATCCGTGGTAATATGACGGGTAACAACAAAGGGAATCCCACGCAAAGATTGGGCAAGTGACGCGAAAATCGTCGCATGTTGCAGTTGGGCATGGATGACATCAATCCGTTCATCTTTAATCACACGCAGAAAGTGCCTAAATGCGGATAGGTCAATCAGACGTTTGGCATCAAGGTTGACAGACGGGATAGACTCGACTTGTTGCTTGAGCGGGCTCTCGTGGTCGTACAATGTACAGATAATGGGGGTAATGTCCGTTAAATGAGGCATCAAGGCTGCTGTAATGCGCTCTGCACCTCCCATTTTCAAACTATCAATACAGTACAAGACGCGCAGCTTACGGGTCATATGAGGGGCAGCCTTTGCTTCGTGATATAAATTAGGATACTTGATTCTACCACAGCATAATTCTGATAAACGATAGAAGAAATTATCAGTTATGTGCCATCGGCTTGTCAGAATGGGGTTTTATGGCACAATGAACACTGTCTAATCGCTGTCACAGAGGGATAAATTTAGTATGAGCCGTTCAGAACCACGCGGGAATGAACTCATTTCACGATATAAAGCAAATTACAATATTGGCGCAACTGCACAGGTCACTGAGGAGATGATTCTCAGGCATTGGAATCTCGAAAAACAATTGCGCGATGAACTCCTCAGTTCGACACCGGACAATCGTTGGGACATTTTTGAAGATGCTTATACACGCTTATATCAAGAACTGGATTGGCTCAATAAACTGACAGATGAAAACGAAGACTCGCATAGCGCACAATTTAGTCTCTGGCATAGTGTCATTGGCGAACCACCCCAGCGCATCTATGAAATCGGATCGGGCAAAGGCGAACTCATCACTTATCTAGCAGAACACGGCTTTAACTGTAAGGCGACAGAAATCACCAAAGAACGCGGTGAAAAATGGATTAGCACATCCGGTAATTTAACATGGGGGTCATCGGACGGGATTCACTTAGCCGACTTTGAGCCAGCCGCACATTATGATATCGTCTTATCCAATCAGGTCATTGAGCATATGTACCCTGCCGATGTTTTAACGCACTTTGAGCATGTTTTCACATTGCTCAAATCGGGGGGACGTTACATTTTATCGACACCCCATATTGCTGATGGTCCCGCAGATGTGACACGGGTATTTGGACATCCCGAAGCAATGGGGATGCACCTCAAAGAATATACTTATGGCGAGTTAAAGTCATTATTAGGACAGGCAGGTTTCAAATCGACAGCCGTATTACGCCTACCGAAGGCTATTCGCCGTACACTAAACCTTAAGCCTATCAGCAGTGCTTTCTATTTGAACTATCTTATTTTGTTGGAAAAATTATTGTTGTCGATTAGCAATCATCCGCTACGTGTGCGAACAAGCAAAGCCGCCAAAGGATTACTCTTCACAGGGCATATGCTGATGACTGCCCAAAAACCATAGGCGCAATGATGAATGCAAATAATGACTCAGACTCTTAAGGCATTGCATGGAAATCGAGAAAATTCTCGCAAGAGCAATAAAATATACAGGCGGCTTACATTTGCTTGACCGTTATTGGGGCAAAAATCGCTTAACGGTGTTGGCACATCATCGCATTACAGACCCCAAAGCCCGTGATTTTGTGGGCTTTGTCTCTAATGTGAGTGCGACACCGGAGGCTTTTGAAGAGCAAATTGATTGGGTTTCTAAGCATTTTAATGTGATTGACTTGGCGACGTTACATGCCCATATCGTCGATGAAAAAGCATTACCGGAACGGGCGCTGCTGATTACCTTTGATGATGGCTACATGGATAATTACACCAACGCCCTACCTGTGCTGAAAAAATATGGACTACCCGCCGTGATTTTTATCGTCACAGGTAGTATGGATAATCCGTCGCCCTTATGGTGGGATATTTGCTCAGAGAGTTTTCGCCAGACTACAAAAACACAGGCAACGTTGCCTCTGATTGGTGAGCAAATTATTGCGACTGCCAAGCTAAAATACAGTGTCGAAAGGCAGATGATAGGGGCGCTCAAGCGCGTGGCGGAACACGAAAAACAGGCAAATGTTGAGGATTTACAACGTGTGTTAGATGTCACCTTGCCCAATACACAGATGTTTTTTGGATGGGAACAAGTCCAAGAATTGGTCGCTAATGGCATTGCCTGTCAACCACATACCGTAACCCATCCCATTTTGACACGTATCCCAGAAGATGAGATGCGCCGTCAAGTCGCAGACTCACGACAACAAGTGATTGAGCGCAGTGGACAAGAGGTGCTTGCCTTTGCCTATCCGAATGGCTCAACAGCCGATTATAGCCTGTCAGCGATGCAGGCTCTCAGTGATAGTGGTTATGATATGGCTTTTACGCTTGTATCGGGTCCGATGCCTGTCAAAGACATACGACAGCATCCCTATCAGATTAAGCGTGTTTATCTGAGTCGCCGCGATTCGATGGCGATTTTCCAGATGAAGGTCTTAGGTGTGCCTGCATTGCTCGAACGCGGAAAATATTTATAGCATCCGTGAACCACGTTTTGTTTTTACGCGGACAGCATGATGTAGATTAAAAATTAAATACGGCTATAAAATTCATGCCATCCGTAGGGGCGCAAGGCATTGCATCCTTACAGGTAGTCTCCGTATTATTTTCTTAAAGAGCATTATCGCATCCGTTGTAACTCTGTGGTTCATCTAACAATTAATTCAACCAGAAGGGCAAGCAACCATCATGCGAATTTACGTGATTGAACCACTCGGACAAGGTGGACTCATCCATTATAGTTATCATATGTGCCGTGCCTTGCAACGCGAAGGGGCAGATGTCATGCTCATTACCTCGACAGACTATGAGTTAGAACATCTTGACCATGAATTTACACTGAATAAGTTTCTGAAATTATGGAATGCTCGCCAAAAAAACAAACTGTCAGGTTTTGCAAAATTGCTACAACGCGGCGGACGCGGTATCCGTTATGTGACGGAGTGGCTACGATTGCTTAATTTCCTGCGTAAAGAAAAACCGGATTTTATTTTGCTCGGCGAAATTCGCTTTGAATTTGAACATCGCTTTTTGAAGATGCTCAAAAATAGTGGCTTATTGTTAGCCGATGTGGTTCATGATGTGCGGACGTATGATGTCACTTCGGGTTCAGATAGCATTTTACAAGAAGATGAAGCGCACCTCAAAGCCTATGACCGTATTTACAATCTCTTCGATGTGCTATTTGTCCATGACCGCATCAATCGTGATTTGTTCCTTGAACTCTATACGGTTGCCGCAGAACGAGTCTTTGAAATCCCACATGGGGCGAATGAAATTATGTTGGAAATGACACCCTCACATACAGCGCAACAATTACGCGACATGCACGGCGCAGCACCGGAACAAGCTGTCGTTCTCTTCTTTGGCACATTGACCAAATACAAGGGTATTGAAGATTTAATCAAGGCATTTCCGGCAGTGCAAAAAGCAACAGGGGCAAGGTTAGTGATTGCAGGGTATCCGGCGAAAGATATTGATGTTGATGAACTGAAAGCGACGGCAGCCGCAGGCGGTATCGCAGACCATGTATCGTGGTTCTTGGATTATGTGCCGAATGAGCAAGTTGTCCCTCTGATGGAAATGGCAGATGTGGTTGCCATGCCGTATCGGGCGATTAGCCAAAGTGGGATTTTGCAAATTGCTTATGCGTGTGGGAGTCCGGTAGTGGCAACACGAGTTGGGGGCTTGCCAGATGTCATTGAAGACGAAAAAAGCGGTTTACTGGTCGAAGCAGAGAATCCGGATGATTTGGCACAGGGCTTGATTCGGGCGATTAACGACACTGCCATGCGTGAAGCGATGGGTAAACGGGCGCGTGAACTCGCAGAATCACGGTATTCGTGGCGCTATGTGGCATCAGTGGTGATGAAAGCGATGCAGGAGGCGCAAAAATGACGATAGCACCTTTAATTGTCGATTTATCGTTGCGTTATGGCGGCGCAGATGTGCGCGTATTAGCCTTAGCTCAAGCCTTTGCTGAACGCGGTATTCGGTATAATGTCGCCGTTTTAGATGATTCGGATATTCAACATCGGCTGGCATCCGAAGGGCTGAATTATGTGATTGTGCCACACGGCAAAGGCAATCCACTTGTCGCACCCTTCATGCGCGGACTCATCAACAAAGAAAAATATACGGTTGTCGATGCCCACAATCCACAATCTCAATTATGGTCACATACGGCAACTCTCGGTATGAAGGGTGTACAACGGGTATCGACGATTCATAGTTCTTATCGCCTTGAACACGACGGCTCGGTCAAAGGGCATAGTTATGAGCAAATTATCCGTTTGAATGCCATGCAAAATTGCCGTTTTATCTCTGTCTCGGAGGCGGTTCACGATTATCTCAGGCAGACCGTCGGACTCGATGATAAGCGTATCATGCTGATTCATAATAGCATTGTTCTACCAGAAAATCCGCAGCCGAATAAGGCGCATCCACTGATACAAGAAATCGGCTGGCAAGATAAGACAATTGTGGTAGTCGTGGGTCGCATAGAAACTGTCAAAGGACATGAATTTCTCTTTCGTGCGTTGAAATCAGTGAAGCCTATTTACTCGCAATTGCGCTGTCTCATCGTAGGCGAAGGTCGTATCCGTGATGTTCTGGAAGCGCAAGTCGCGGAAGCTAAACTCGATGACATCGTACACTTTGCAGGTTTCCGCAATGATGTGAATACGATATTGTCAGCCTGCGAAATTTTCGCTATTCCGTCGCTTTCAGAAGGCTTGCCTTATGCCTTGTTAGAGGCGGCTTCACAGAAAGTACCGATACTCGCGTCAAAAGTTGGCGGTATGGCAGAATTGCTCACTCATATGCAAAATGCCTATCTCATTCCACCCTCTGATACTCCAGCTTTAGCCGAGGCGCTACGTTGGATGCTCGATAATGTTGAGAAACGACAAGCGATGGCAGAAGCAGCATATACATTGGTCAAAGACACCTTTAGCATGGAAACGATGCTAGAACAGACATTGGCAATTTATCAAGAACTGGCGTGAACGGAGACCCTTTACAATGACAACCTTTCTTGCTTTCCCAGATATTCATGACCGTGCCGAACCCTTGAAAAAAATGCGGCACATAATCGCCGATGTTGATGCCGTACTGTTGGCAGGCGATATGACCAATGGCAAGCCGGATAACTTGCAGCGTGTCTTGAATATCATTGAAGCCATGAATGAGAATATTTTCGCCGTTTGCGGCAATATGGATAGCGAAGCGATGAATATGCGTTTAGCTCGTGACGGTATCAGTGTTCATCGTCGCCATGTGATGTTAGATGGACTTGCGATACTCGGTTGTGGTGGCGCACTGCCTTATTATGGCAAATATGTGTTCAGCGAAGATGAATTAGCTGGTTTCCTCAATGATAGCCTACAAGGAGTCAGTGACAACACGCCAAAAATTCTGATTTGCCATCAACCGCCGTATGATACAAAAGTTGATAGGGTAGAGGACGGCACACCTGTTGGCAGTAAGGCGGTTCGTGAATTCATTGAACGAGTGCAGCCGTTGATTTGCTTTAGTGGTCATATTCACGGCGCAACAGGCATCGACAGCATTGGCAACACGCAACTGATTAATCCCGGACCCCTCTGGCAAACAAGCCAATATGCCTATGCTGAAGTTGAAAATGGTGAAGTCGTCACACTGGAAATTCGCCAAGGAGAAAAATTGGAAATTTGATGCAATAAGCCCCTTTCGCGGTTTCATCGCGCCTCACACAAAATTGCAATATAAGTCGAGTGTTAGGGCGTTATCGCAAATAGTTTGTTAAATAAGGAGCAAGCAATGACACACGATCTAACGGGTGAATATCAGCACATATTCATGAGCATTGAGTTGAATGTGACCAATTTTTATCGTCAGCATCCCAACCTTGTTGACCATAATATTGACAAGATTTTCGCAGGGATTCAGCGCACACTCGAAAAAGAATTGCAAAATCGTAAGCCGCCAAAGTTACGTTGGAAAGGTGCTGAGGAAGACCTCTTCAATCAACTTATGGATTTGTCCCGTATTGTCCTCGGTGAAGAAGAATTCGATATTGTCAAGGATGGCAACGAAATAGATGAAGACGATATCAACGACGAGGATATGGATGAGGACGATGAACCGATTATCGAAACCATCTCCAAAGAAACTATGGTTAAAATCATGAGGCGCTTGCGGCGTTCTATCAATACATGGTCAGGCAGTAATGCCTACGGGCGGCGTGGTTATCTGAACTACATTAGCCAATTTATGTAGACCACAATTTGTATTTTTCGGCGGATTGTCCCCACAAATAACCTGTTGTGAATTGTAGGGACACCATAGAGTAATTAACGTGAATAATGTTTAAGGATTTTATCGAAAATGAGGGGCATAAAAGGTCATAGTCCGTTGTAGGGGCGCAATGTATTGCGCCCGAAAATCCATAATTTCCCGAAAAATGTGTTTTCTCTGCTTATCCATGATGGGCGTTATTACTTATTTTTCCAGTGCGGCTTGCGCTTCTCAACGAAGGCTGTCATGCCCTCTTGTCTATCTTCTGTGCCGAATAAAAGGATGAAATTTTTCTTCTCAAATTCGAGTCCTTCGGCGAGGGTGGCTTCATAGGCTTTGTTAATCGCATCTTTCGTCAGGCGAATGGCGACTTGTGACATCGACGCGACTTTTTGCGCCAGTTTAATTGCCTCATCCAAATAGATTTCTGGCGCGACAACCCGATTAACGAGACCATATTTCAGAGCTTCATCGGCGGAGAGGCGACGGTCAGTGAGCATAATTTCCATTGCCAGCGCCTTACCCACAGCACGAGTCAGGCGTTGTGTGCCACCGCCACCGGGCAAAATACCCAGATTAATTTCTGGTTGACCAAAGACGGCACTTTCGCTGGCAACAATCATATCGCAAGCCATCGCCATTTCGCAGCCGCCACCTAGCGCAAAGCCAGAAACAGCCGCAATAATCGGTTTCTTATAGCGCGTAAAATTGAAGTTATCGCTGACACTGCGCGTCATCATATATTCAATATGGCTTTGTCCTGACATTTGTTTGATATCCGCACCCGCAGCGAAGGCGCGTTCATTGCCGGTGATGACCATGCAACTAATGTCTGAATCGGCATCAAAGCCTGTGAGTGCCTCATGGACTTCGCTCATCAGTGCATCATTGAGCGCATTGAGGGCTTTAGGGCGATTGAGGCGCACCAAACCCACTTTCTCGACAGGCGTTTCGACAATGATATTTTCGTAATTCGGCATAATAATGTCTCCCTCATCATCTAAAATAGAGTCTATCGGTTTATCAGCGATACGTTGTTTAATAAGGAGGTTATATCCAAAAATGATGTCTTTGAATAGTGCGATGCCACAATCACTACAATCATTACTCGTAAATGATACGTGGCACGAAGTCACGGAAGGCAAATCGGATGCGCGAGTTTTTCGTTTGCAACAAGGCACTCATGTTCGTTACCTGAAAATTTCACGCCATGATGCACAAACGCCTGTCAAAGACGATAAAGTACGTTTGGATTGGCTTGCAGGGCGAATCAGTGTACCTAACGTGCTACATTATTGCGAAAATGAGAGTCAGCAATTCTTGTTGATGACAGCCATTGAAGGGCTTCATCCGATGCACAATGATTTGGATTGGTCGCCACAAGAACGAGTAGAGTTTCTAGCGCAAGCTGCGAAATGCTTCCATGCCCTGCCGCTTGAAGATTGCCCATTCATAGCGCGGATTGATGAACAAATCGAAGTTGCCCGTCATCGCATCGACACGGCGCACATTAAAACGCATTTGCTAGAAACACAATGGCAACACTATTCACCTCACACCCTCTATGAAAAACTCCTGTCACTGAAACCCGATACTGAGGATATTGTCGTTGCACATGGCGACTTGTATCCGATTAATATTCGTGCACAGCCAGCACAAAAATCATTATTGGGCTATATTGATGTTGGGCGCATGGGTTTGGCAGACCGCTACACAGATTTAGCCTTGATTGCCAATGCGATTCGTTGGCATTTGGGCAATGATTGGCTTCCGTATTTTTTCCGTGCGTATGGCATTGAGACACTAGATTCCCAAAGATTACACTTTTACCAGCTAATCAACGAGTTTCTTTGATGCGCCGAAAAAATTGTTATGCCCCGACACGCCGTTGGATTTTGGATGGGTCATTGAAACGCGATAAGGCGAATGTCTCTAGTGATAAAGGTAGTGCTTCATCTAAGGTTAAATCTGCTAGTAATTCGCCCAAGATGGGACCAAATTTGAAGCCATGTCCACTGAATCCGGCTGCAACCACGATATTGTCATACTGCGGATGCTTATCGAGGATAAAGTGATAATCAGGCGTGTTGCTATAGAGACAAGTATGAATCTCTAGTGGTTCAGTCTGCAACTGTGGCAAAAAGCGTGCAATCCAACCGCGCATCCCGTCTAATACGGCATCCGGTATCACACGGTCATCATCGGGCTGCATGACAGGACCCGTATGATGCCAACCCATTTTCACACCCCCAACATCAACAATCGGCAGACAATAAAAGGGGTCTTCCAAATGCTCATGATAATCAATCGCCACCGGCATCGTGCCAATATGATGATTCACACTATCATCTTTAGGGGCGAAGTAAGCGAGGATTTCTTGTGTTACTTCTAGCGGAATATCAAGGTCAGTCGTGGCTAAAAGTTGCTTTGCCCATCCACCCGCCGCAATGACTGCTTTGGCTGCCGTGTAACTTGCACCATCGGTAGCAGTCAGCGTGACAATCTCGTCGCTTACTGTGATTCCAGCAATGCGCTTTCCGGTGATTGCTGTGCCGCCCTGTTCACGGAATAAGCGCCACAAGGCTTGTACTGCCGGAGTCGCAAAAGCAACTGCCGCTTCTGCTTGATAAATGATGTTCGCATTATTGGCAAAATGAAATTGCGGAAAGCGTTGGTTCGCTTCGTTTGCACTGAGTTTTTCGTAGGCGATTTGGTACTTTTTCAATTGCGCTTCGGATTCTTGTAAGGGGATACAATCGACAGCGCCATATTCTATCATACCCGTTTTTTGGATGAGGGGTATTCCAGCAGCTTGACTGAGACGTTCCCATGCCGGATAGCCCAACATTGCCATTTCGACATAAATAGATTCTGTGTAATTGAAGCGCACCACACGCCCATCGCCATGTGAACTCCCGCGGTCATGTCCCGGCTCGAATTGGTCAATAAGCAGGACATTTTGCCCCTTGTTAAGCAGGGCATAAGCAGTCGATGCACCGACAATACCGCCACCGACTACCATCACATCATACGTTGTTGTCATGAAAAAGTAACCTTCGCTATTTGTAGAATCTGGAAAGTAATTGGAAATAAAATCTCAGTTTTGTAGTGGCGCAGCGCGCTGCGCCACTACGACAGAATTCTAAACACTTTTCGGACTCCACAATTGTAGAGTCCGAGAAGTGTTTAGACAAAGCGTAACGCAAAAAGGCAAAGGATGAAAGGCGCAAAGAAAGGTTCTGAATAGAAATCTTAGCGCTTTGGCGGTTCAATTTTTGGTGTTTGTATTGTCACTGACTATCCAATATTGATTGTGCTTGATTACACACATCAAAGCCGCCGCCATTGACCAACCAATCATTTAATGCTGGGCTGCTTTGTACGCCATTTTGAGTATCGCCATACATGCCAAAGCCCCACAAGAAATAACGCTGCATCGGTTCTGACCACTGCCCGAAACTCGCTTGTGTCGTATCGGTATTGCTGCGATAACAAGCATAGGCTTGTCCGGGGTCATTGGCAGTTAAAGCGTAACATTGTTGCATTAGTTCAGAGGCTCGTCGTGCATTATCTTCAGGATTGATGAAAGACTCTGCGCCTTGAAAACGGTCTCCCGGCACAGCAAATATTCCCATACGACCTTCTGTTCCCAAATATAGGGGATTACCGCAGGTTTCCAGTTGCATCACCATCGCCATAAAATTCGCATCCACACCGTAAGTTTGTGACCAGCGCAGCAAGTCACTTGACCAAGATTGCACGGCAGGCGCGAAGAAGAGCGCGATACTCGCAGATGATACAAGCGGCGCAGTTGTCGGCTGCACAATTGGCACATCCGTTGGTGGTGGTGGATTCGTCGGGATGGGTGTTGGTGGAATAGGTGTATTAGGGGGTAATGGTGTATTACTTGCTTGGACAATCGGTGCTGTCGTTGGCAAAATAACTGTCGGTGAAGGTGTTTGTGTGGCTGGCACAATGATTGTATTATTCTGCGGAACAGCCGTAATCGCCAAAGCCACTTCATTATCATCAGGATTATTGCCGCGACCAGCAAATAATAAGGCAGCGATAGCTAAGGGGATACCTATCAGTATCAATGCAAGGGTAGCATAGACTACAATTTGAAATTTAGGTGGGACTTTCTCGCGCATTTGCAAATTACGAAATTGAATTTCTTCGATAAAACGCTTGAAACCAGCACGAATTTTATCGCTTATTTCGGAAATACGAACCTGTACTAATTCCCAATCTATATTTTTGCCGCGCTCGACAACTTTCCCCATAGAGTGGGTTGTGATAGCAGCTATTTTCCCAATCAGCGAGGGGGCATCAGATGCGGTGTCTGCTTGTTTCTTCGGTTCTGGCTCACGCAGATGTTCGGGCTTAAGGGGCGCTGGCATTTTTTCATACTTGCCATATTGTTTACGCTCATAGTCGCTCAACTCAAAGTCTTCTTCTTGCGACCACCACGGTTTGTCATCATATTCAGGTTGATTAGATTGCGATTGGCGAAAACGTCCAAAACCAAAACGGCTAGAAGACGATTCAGACTCAGCGTCCTCATATTCTTCTTCATCGCTATCACCTGCCATTTCACCTAAACGCGCTTGTTCGGCACGTTCTTCGGCGCGTCTACGTTTTCTGCGTTTTTTTCGCTTTCCCATGATAAAAGAACCCGCTAATTGTCTTGTGAAACTGAACCTGTGTTTAGCGGCGGATGGCATGGTTGCCATCCCTACAAAACCGTTGTGATTTGTAGGGACACAATCTGTTGTGTCCGCAACACACAAGATTATGGATAGGCGAACTGCCCTGTAATTGCTAAATACCTCTAAATTGTATGAGATAGCAGTGGCAAATACCAGTGGGATTCATGATGATAGGAGTATCGTCTAGTGAGACTATTTCATGCTACAATGCACATCAGATAGACCAAGTTGGAGGGCAAGACCACAATGACTGATTATCCGCCAAAATTACTAGAGACCATTGAAGATTTCTCGTTTATTACCACACGCCAAGAACGGCAGGAGTATTTGATTCAACTCGCAGACCAATTCAGTGATGTTAAAGTGCCACTCAGTATCGCCACACAACCTTATGATGAGGCGCACCGTGTCCCTGCTTGCGAGTCGGATGCTTTTGTATGGTGGCAAGAAAATGATGATGGCACACTGAATTACTATTTCGATGTGTTGAATCCACAGGGATTGAGTGCGATGGCGATGGCATTTATTCTCGGTGAGGCGTGCAATGGTGCTGATGTTGAGCAGGTGGCGGCGTTGAGTTCTGATATTGTGTTTGAGTTTTTTGGCAAAACAATTTCTATGGGTAAGGGGCAAGGTCTGATGGGCATTGTCAATATGGTGGCGGCTGCTGCCCGTCAGAAACTAGGATAGAAGTCTATACATGGCTCTTCATTGTGTGCTACACTTTCGCCTCTATTCTATGATGAAGCGCCTTAAAAGGATGTGCTGCCGATGCCACAAACCCCATTACAAGTCTTTCCTGTTCAAGCCCCTGTCCAAACTGCACCCTTCGCACTGCTTGATACCCTCCAAGAAGCGATGAGGGCAAATGACATTGCATTGCGCGATGGTGATATTCTGGCAGTATCAAGCAAGTATGTGGCGATTAGTGAGGGTCGAATTGTCGAGATAAGCACAATTGAACCGAGCGACAAAGCCCGTGAACTGGCAAAACGTTACAATATGGATGCCCGTATCGCAGAACTCGTTGTGCGCGAAGCTGACCATATCTTCGGTGGGATTCCGATGGGCTATTTGCTGACATGGCGCAGTGGCATCATTGCCCCTAATGCCGGCTTAGACCGTAGCAATATCCCAGATGGCAAAGCTGTTTTACTCTCGACTGACCCCTATCAATCTGCACGCCAGATTCGAGATGAGATAAAAGCGCGACTCGGCAAGGCTATTGGCGTGATTTTGACAGATAGTTGGCTTGTACCGGGACGCATCGGGACAACAGGGGTCGCCTTAGCTTCTGCTGGATTTGAACCTGTACAAGATGAACGTGGTAAAGAAGATTTATTCGGTAATCCAATGGTCGTGACACAAAAAGGCGTTGCCGATAGCCTCAGTGTTTGCGCTCAAATGGTGATGGGCGAGCGCGATGAAGCCACCCCGATTGCCATTATACGCGGTGCAGATGTGCAAATGACGGATACCCCGATTAGCCAAGATGATGTTTCGATTCCATGGGAATTGTGTATCTATGTCGAATCATTGACTTTGGGTTTGCTGCCAGATGGTGCGCCGCACGAGTCGCTCAGTGCAAAATTAGGCAAACGGGATATCGCAGGGATGTGATAGGTGAAATTCTTTCGGACAGCATAGATGCAGTCCCTACAAATGACCTTTTTTGAGCCGTAGGGACGTGACCTGTCGCGTCCGCCATGCACAACACAATGTCCAAACCTAGCCAATTAGCAACAGTGTTTTGGCAATTTGGGCAACAATTGGCGCAACTGCCGCGAGATTTGTTGCCGCGTCCATCAATTTATCGCCACGAATTTCGAGCCGTTTTTTAGTCAGTTCTTCTTGTTTAACAAACTATTTGCGATGGTCAGTTTAGCGAGGCTATACAATGGCAAGCTACGATGTGATTATGATAGGTGGCGGCGTGATGGCGTGTTCGACTGCCTATCATCTACTCAAAAAAGACTCCACTATCAACATTGCAATCATCGAAAAAGACCCCAGCTATGCCCAATCATCAACGGTCTTATCAGATGGCAATTTGCGCCTACAATTCAACATCAAAGAAAATATCCTTATGTCGCAATATGGGCTAGAGATGCTGGCGCGTTTCAGTGAAGAAATGGCAGTTGGCGATAATAAACCGCATGTGAGTTTTCGCCAACAGGGGAATCTATTTCTGACAGATGAGGCAGATGTCGCGGCAGCACAAATCGGACTCGAATTACAGAAGAGTCTTAATTGTCAGGTGGAATGGCTGTCACCCGATGCGGTCAACAAACGCTACCCTTTCATTGACCCCAAGACGATTGCAGGGGGGACATTCGGCAGTCAAGATGGCACAATGGATCCGCAAGCGGTATTGATGGGGTATAAAAATAAAGCGATTGCACTAGGCGCAGAATATATCGTCGGCGAAGTGGTCGATGTATTGGCAACAAATCAGCAAATAACGGGCGTGCGCCTCGCCGATGGTAGCCAACATCAATGTCGCTATGCCGTGAATAGTGCCGGAGCATGGGGAACATCCATTGCCCGTAAATTATGGATTGAATTGCCTGTTCAGCCTGTGAAACGCCATGTTTTTCATCTGGAAACCAACTTAAATCCTGAGAATACTATCCCACTGACTGTCTTTCCATCGGGGCTATATATCATTCAAGAAAGTGGAAAACACTTCACCTGTGGGAAATCGCTGCCAGATGACCCGATTGGCTTCGATTTTACATTTAATCGCCAATTATTTGTTGATTCTGTCTGGGAAGATTTGCTGCATTATATCCCTGCTTGTGAGCAAGTAAAGGTTGTCGGCGGCTGGACAGGACTCTATGCTATCAATACATTTGATAGAAATGCGATTCTCGGTGAATACCCTTCAATGAAAGGGTTTATGCTGGCAAACGGTTTTTCGGGGCATGGTTTCCAACAATGTCATGCTGTCGGGCGTTATCTCGCTGAATTGATTCTTGGCATAGAGTTATCACTAGATTTGTCGATTTTCTCTCCCGAACGCATCAGCAACAATAAACCTGTCCATGAAAATCCGCACAAAATCGTTTGATAGGTGATATCCCATCCTTAAAGATATTCTAACCTGTGATTACATTGATTTTAACGATTCTGTTAGGCTTCAAGAGCCAATGTGTGCTATTCTGTTAGACAATATTTCGCTAACGTGAACAAGAATTATGACACCCATAGACTATATTGTAAATATTTTGCCGCCACTTGCTTTTGCACCGCCTCCTCCCGGAGAAGGCAGTGTTGGGACATGGGGCGCATTGTTGTTTTTTGTGGCTATCGCGCTTGGAATTAGCTTCATATGCAGTGTGTTAGAGGCGATTTTGCTCTCGACTTCTCACGCACATATCGAATTGGCAATCGAAAAAGGTGGGCGTGGTGGCACACTCATGCAAAAGCACAAAGCAGATGTTGAGCGCCCTATCTCTGCTATTCTAACCTTAAATACGGTTGCCCATACGGTGGGTGCAGCCGGTGCCGGAGCAGAGGCTGTTGGCATCTTCGGCAATCAATGGTTTGGTGTGATTAGTGCTGTCCTCACGATTTTGATTCTCGTCTTTTCGGAGATTATCCCGAAAACACTTGGCGCGACCTATTGGAAGCAACTAAACTCATTCGCTGCCTATACGATTGAAGGATTGGTTTGGGTCTTGTTTCCGGCGGTCTGGATACTGGAAAAAGCGACACAAGTACTCAAGTCAGAAGATAATCAGCCGATAGTGAGTCGTGTAGAATTAGAGGTCATGGCGCGTATTGGTGTCAGCGAGGGGTCTTTGCATGAATATGAAAACCGTATCCTGCGAAATCTACTGCTCTTGGAAAAAATTCGCGTATCAGACATTATGACTCCGCGCACGGTGACGCTCGCTTTCCAACAAGAGATGACTATCGGTGAATTGTTTGAGAAACATCCTGCGTTACCTTATTCACGACTCCCCATTTATGACAACAATACAGATGATGTCACCGGTTTTGTGCTGCGGATTGATGTCCTAACAGCCCATATCGCGGGTGAGATAGAGAAGCCGTTAATCGCGTTTAGACGAGATATTGGCGATATCCCAGAAACAAATAGTGTCGCCTCAGCATTAGATGAATTCATCACCAAGCAACAACATATTCTATTGGTGATTGATGAATATGGTGGCACTGCTGGGGTTCTCACCATGGAAGATACACTGGAATCATTGCTCGGTATCGAAATTACTGACGAATCGGATGTCGTGGAAGATTTGCGGAAAATGGCTGAACAACGCTACAAGCGGCAACAGGCTTTATTGGAGCGTATGAATAAGGCG
Source organism: Anaerolineae bacterium (assembly GCA_030950085.1). Classification (GTDB taxonomy): domain Bacteria; phylum Chloroflexota; class Anaerolineae; order Aggregatilineales; family Phototrophicaceae; genus JAUZRW01. The sequence goes on along the minus strand of JAUZRW010000156.1, from coordinate 542 downwards.
AAACTTTCTATCCCCAACCCACCCGAAACACCAACAAGTAGCGATTAGAAGGAACAACAGTTACCAAACAATGCGTAAGGCACTTAATGGTTTTTTCGTTCTTCGATTTGCCAGTCGTAGGGATAGGGAAGCCCTTGCTCAATGCGCTGAATCTTTTTCATGTGACAATCTGATGTCCGAAATGCTTGTAGAAGTATCTTCGCCTGTGCCATTTCATCGTTTGTTGAACGCTTGAGACGATTGAGCAAATACCCTCGCGCAATGTGCCATTCAAACATTCTAGCCAGATTGCCAGATTGACGGGCAACGTCTAAGGCTTTGTCACTCGCGTCAAGGGCTGCTGCATCATTCCCACAGCCGATATAATAGCCGACAGCGAGTGCCGGCACTAAATCATTCGATAATTTGCAGAAGTTACCCGATTTATAGTTTTCAGTTCATAGTTTTCAGTTCAGGGTAATTGTTTTTCTGACAACTGATGACTAAAAACTGATAACTTTTCACGCTTATTCCCAAACTGTTGGAACAACGATTGCTAGAGT
>JAUZRW010000155.1 GCA_030950085.1 Anaerolineae bacterium | reverse complement strand
ACTAGCACTAGCAACTGGGCTGAAAAAGAAGACCTTTTGCAGGGCTTGTCCAATGCTATCTATGGTGCGGCACGCTCTTAGCCCTCACTTCGTCTTTTTATAACACTTTATAACGAAAAGTAGCTCTCGACATATCGCCGTTGGCTACTTTAATGTGCCAAAGTCTAGTATTGTGGCGACTTGCCACTATTTCTTGATCGATTTCAGAGACCGAATGATGGCTACTGATGTAATGTGTTGAGATATGTCTAGTAATGTATTATATCTACTTTTGGGACACACTAGCAAATGATTTATTCGGATCATTCTAGGAAGCAAGAGAGGCTTGACCTGTCTTATCAAAGCTTACGAAAAAGGTCGTCATTCTCAACAGGACTCAAAACTAGGCACAAGCATTTCAGTACTTGCTTTATTCATTCCATTCTGAACGCCACAAGACCCTTAACAAGTCCGTTTTCAATTCAAAAGTGATTGATCTTGTTTGCTTGCGCCGCGAAGGGGCTTAGGCAATCGCTTGAGCTAGCTTTGTTTGCCAGCTACTATCTCTTGCAGAATATCGGGAAAGCACTCAATATCCAGAGGTTTTGCCAACAACCCTTGTAAACCAGCCTCTCGAATACGGAGCAGGTCATCGACATGAACGGTATGAGCGATAATCGGCGCGTCAATGCCAGAGTCTTTTAGCTTTTTTAGAACATCGTAGCCGTTGCTAGATGGCATATCGAGACCGAGAAAGATGACATCCACGCTATACATTGATTGGAGGGTCTCCTCAACGCGATCCAGCCGACTCACACTTGTGACAACAAATCCGAGACAGAGTAACTCATATTGGAGTGTCAGTTGAGTCTCGCGCTTATCGTCAATCAGGAGGGCTGCTTTATTTTCGAACATGTCGGGTCTCCATATCACAAGATTTACAGATTACGCTTGAGCAACACAGCTCGAATTGTGCGTAGTACAACAGCAGGGTGGGCGAGCATGAATGCGGGTAATGTTCTTTGAATCACACGCAACACAGTCTTGCCAACATATTCATCATGACTAGCAGCAAGAAATAGCATATCAAAATATTTTTGCAAGATTTTTACGAAAAGCGATGGCTTTTGCCCTTTAACCAGTGGGTAACGCAAGTCTTCAACGCGGGCTAAAGTCCACGGCAACCATAACAAACGGCGTAATTTCCTTTGGAATCGCCTTCCGATATGCCTCAATTGATTTGTTTGTAATACTTTGTCGAGCAATAAGGCACTTTGAGCAGCAACCATCATGCCTTGACCATACATTGGATTAAAATAGCATACAGCATCGCCAAGAATGACATAATTATCGGGAAACTGAGGCATTTGATCGTAGTGAATAAGGCGATTATGCGCCCGAAAACCATAAATCGGGGAAATAGGCTCACAATGCTTAATACAATCCGCAACATCCGGAATTGGCAAAGATTCGGCAAAACTTGTGAAAGTGGTTGTACAGCAATACCCAGTGAACCCATATCATAGCCCTCAGCCACGCGGTAAAAGCGCGACTCATAGCCTAAAAAAGCATTGATTTCTGTAACCTGCGGCTTCTGATAACCCAGTTGTTGCAACCAGTTAAGGCTCTTAGATTGGCGACCCGTGCAATCGGCTATGAAATCGCAGGCTAGCATCTGCGACTCATGACTATTGAGATTTGTCATCTGCACAGCCATAATTTTCGACCCTTCTTGCTGAAGATAATCGACACGAGATCGAAATAAGAATTCTACCTTGGCTAATTGAGTCACCTGCTTGTAAATAACTGCTTCGAGCGCATGACGCGACAATGCAAGTGAATAGATGCCCACATCAATACGGGGTATGATAGTTCCGCCAGATAACAGAATAGTGGTATCTTGCGTCCAACGAACCTTGATGGCACCCGCCTCTAGCATCTCTGCTTGAATACCGGGTATGAGTTGTTCTATGACCTGCAATCCCTTGACTTGCAAAACGTGAATATGATGTTGTTGTGGCACACTTTTATGGCGTGCGCTTCGCTCAATCACTTTAACCACATCAAAATACTTGCTCAAGACTGTTGCAGTTAATAAACCGCAAAAACCACCACCTAACACGAGAGCTGTTGTCATTGAACCGCCTTTAGTTTTATCAAATATTCAATGGTCTCCTCAGTTGTTAAGTGCGGGTTTCTCAAGAATGTCAGTTTCCGGAAAATCGGACCATGCTGCTCATCTAATAATCTGGAAACATCACAAATCGACACGACAGACCGTGAGATTTCGCGATCCAAATTATGTAAACTCGGCCAGAAAAAAGCTTGATAACGATACACTTCGGGCAAGTTGACCAATTTGTGTAGATCCTTACACAAATACCGCAGTCGATAATAGACCCATAGCTTCTCAGGATAAAGCACAAATTCAATGATATTTTGTGGCAAAACGACACGACATAAAGCACCAACAATCAATAAAAAGTAAAATGATATCCCAAGTAAGGTGCCTGGCGTGTAGAGCCGATAATCTGAAAACAAAACACGATAGATCGCATCGAACCAATACATCATGGCAGATAAAGTTGCCACCGTAAGTTCAAATACCCACCACAAGAAGCGTGCGCGATTCGCACGGTTGCGCTCATCCCTAAAAACCAAACGCATCACGGGCGAAACAACAGCAGCCGCAGACAAGCTTAACGGAACAATCAGGATCGACATCCAGATCTGAAAGTGTCCATAGGGGATGTCGAAGAATAAGTTTATCAGTAAATCAATGGAAATAACGAACAAGGTGTGCCCAAATATGAGGCTGAAGATCGTGTTTGGAAAGGGTACTTTGCTCAATTTCTTGAGCGCAATATAGTAAGGAAGTGCTGTGATCATATTACCTGTGAAAACACGTACAGAAGACAATGTCAGCGGCAAATCTGCCACATAAGATTGTAACAAGCGCTCAACTTCATAATTGTAAAGAAGAATCCCAAAACCAGCCCCTAAATTAATCGTCCAAAGTGTACGGTACACATCTATTTGAATGTGTTTCTGCCAAAATATCCAGACACTGTACGCTAGGAAAATCGCCGCCCAAATGAGAAAAAACACAGTCGATAGAATACCCAAATTTGTCACGAGTCTTCCTTTGCAAAATCACCAGAGAAAGGGGGTATTTGCCAATTGACAGGTTCAGATATGCCTGTCAATTCTGCCAAACGATGTGCCTCAGCAATTTTATCCTCGACCAGATAGGCGAAATACTCAGCTTCATGTTCTTCATTCAAGTCTTTCTCGTAAATGTGCGAATAGCCTCTGAATTGCGATTTGCTGAAAATATCTCTGAGCCATTGTTCTGCATCTTCTGTTGTCTTAACTTCTTGAACATGACCCAAAACAAAATGACCCATTTCATGCAGTTTATGATGATGTTGTGCCATAGGTATATCGCTTGCATCGTACAAGATATAGTCAGCCATGGGGGTTGATGTACAGATACCGGGTATCACCAGGCCCGGTACCGGAATAATCAGCATTTTGCGGCTTCTGATCTCTTCAATGTGAGCAACGAAATGATCAAAGGCATAATGCGACCAATCATAGTTTAGAGATGCTATCGCTTGCTGAACAATCTTTTTATCTATTTTACTTGCCATAAATGTTAGTCTTCAGAACGAAAATCAGGCAGAGGAGGTACCTCATCGCCAAGCCTTAGCGCTTTTTCACGATTTAAAATCCAGCCAAATAATGTCTCAACTTGATGCAGTGCTTCATCTGATAAACCGCGAACATCTGGATTACGGAAGCGCATTTGTGGATTAACATGTCCAGCTTGGACATCTTTAATTAACTGCAACGCTTCGACTTGATCATCACAGTCGAGTAGCGTCATTGGCATTTCAAAAACATCCAAAATAGCACGAATACTTTCTAATGTCGGATTATTGTGTTTACCACTCTTGTATTGCGTCAGTTGCGGTCGTGAAATGCCAATCTGGTCTGATAATTCAACCAAGGTGTATTTAGAGCCGTCGGCCTTAGGCACATGTTCAAGTAATAAATTGAAAATCTCGCTAAATGTAATCCGTGACATGACAACAACACACTCTATTTTGGCTATTATAATATTCACTAAGATACTTAATTTGCATTATAGCTCAAAAATTGATAATTATCATAATCATTGTAACACCTTTTGTAATTTACACAACATGTTTTTGCTAAATTGACTATGCTTACATCTAGGAGGTTTTTGCTATGTATTGAACAACAGTTGCCTACCAAGGAAATCTGCCAGTAACGCACCATCTTGACAAGCACAAGCCTATTTCAAGTTACCTCCGCGAGACAACCGTATCAATCCGCGAGGCATTAAGAGGAATCGTGTCAAATTCCGACGAAAGAGATCAGAAGATTGTTCAATCAAAGTACAGCCGTTTTCGGATGTTGTTCACCTGTTGTAGGGCTTAACTCAACCGTATTGATCTAAGAGACGTATCCCATCAGCATCAGTCGTGACAGCTAAGGCATCCCGTTCGCTATCTTTCATCGGCAAACGATATTTGTTGAATGAACGACCATAACGATCAAACCAAACTGGAGATACCCATTCTTTCAACCAATCGGGCGCATGAGTTGCTATCTGATTGAGGGCGTGATGTAGTATTTCTCCAACTTGTTCAAGGCGGTTTAGCAAGCGGTTTGCTGATAAAACATGGGTGACATCCGTTCGCTTAAGATACCAGATGAAGTCAGTTTTCGGACTAAACCGCAGATTGCCCAAGCGATGTTGGAACAGGCATGGGCTGAAGGACTGCCGATGAAGTGGGTTGTAGGAGATAGTTTGTCTGGAAATTCACCCCAATTACGCAATGCCATTCATCGACAAGATCGCTATTATGTTTTAGGGCTTGGTTCACATCACCCCATTCAGATAGCCGCCTCTGAGCAAAGCTTACCCCTGAAAACACTACCCCAGCACTTCGCTTCGAAAGATTGGGAGCAACTGTGTTTCCGTATTGGCGAGAAAGGCTTGATTTGCTACGACTGGCAAGCCCGACGAATCCAGATGCCAAACGATGAGGTCGGTGAGCAGTGGCTGCTTATTCAGCGTAGTTTGAGTGATAGTCCTCAATATCGCTTTTACTTGTCCAATGCCCCTGATGATGCGAGCTTACTGGATCTCGTGGCGGTGGCACTGTCGCGTCGCCCGATTGAAGAACTGTTTGAGGAAGCCAAGAGTGAAGTGGGAATGACCGATTATGAAGTCCGCCATTGGCATAGTTGGCATCGCCATATGAGCCTCGTTATGCTGGCTCATACCTACCTCAAACTCATTCAATATCAACAGCGAGAAAAAAAGTCCATTGCCCCTTTTCTTGAGCTTCAGCCTGCCTGAGTTACGCTCTTTGCTCAATATCATTTTGCCGCCCGCCATTCTCACCACAACCTTTCGCCTAGGCTGGTTTTGGCGACGACGCAAACAGCGCTTACGAGCCATTGCTTCACGCTATCGATTACCCTTTGAATGCCTTTTACAACTCTCTCTTCCACCCTAACTGGCATTGTACAACTATACTGGTGTGTAAATAGTGCGTACTGTTGTTTCCTTACAACTCCTAAAGATTGGGAAACTTGGCGTAAGGTGAAAAAGAGTGCTTTGAATTTTACATATTACAACAAAGAAACAATTAGAACTAAAATGAAACTAAATTCGGACGGAAAAAGAATAGAATGAATGTTCTTTTTAGTGTATTGTAGGGAAGTGATGATGAATTGGCAGGAAAGGTGCTACAACCTAACAAAACAAAAAGATGGAGAAGTGAGATTTTGACGAAGACACTTCTCCACAAACAACACAAAAACTGTGAGTCTTAGATGTTGTTACAGTATTGTAACACTCCGTAAGCTAATCTCACAAGTGTTTCTTATCCAAATTTTATAAAGGTATCTAACCAGTCAAGCGTGAATACTGACTGGATACAAATTTGACTAAAATCCACTTCAAAAGGAGTCATGATGGCAACAACTAATCATAACGAAGTCGTCATTACGGGAAACACCGACATCACGCAACTACAAGTCAAAGGCAACCCAGCGGCATCGGGTGGACAATCCAATCCAATTCAAACGTGGGAAGATGGCGAATCACCGAGTCAAGAAGTCGCTCGGGTGACAGGCGATGGACGGCAGCAAGTGGGTGACACATCCTTGATGACCACCGATGAGTCACTTGTGGAAGCCCATGAACAAGGTACATCATCTGCCACAATCAAACGTGGTGTGAATACCTTTGGCAAGTTTACAGGCGCAATCAGCAATGGCATTGCATGGCTAGTGAGTGAATTGCAATTGCCGGGACTGGGAACAATTAGTGGTATTCATACGGCATTACGCGCCAAGTTGACCCATGATAACGACACAAATGATTCATCTGGTGCGGACTTGCGGGCGGGTGATTTTGAAGCTGTCAATCAGGGTGGCGATAGTACAACCCCTGTTGGCAAGATGACCGCTGTTCATGCGCGAGTGGATAATCAAGCCAGTGCCTACTTGAGCAGTGCGCGTGGCGTTGCTGCCCAAATCGCTAATGGCAGTGGGGCAGATATCGAAACGGCTGCCGCGTTTGAAGTGCTGCCGTCTAAAAACCCGAGTGGCACGATAGACACCCTGATCGGTCTGGAAATTGCCGATATTGATAAGGGTACAGATAACTACGCGATACGCACCGCAGCAGGTAAGGTGCAATTGGGTGAACTTGGAGTAGGTCTCGTAAAGTCGGATAATAATGGCTTGCTAACGAACGCAGTTCAAGGTACAGACTTTGATGCTGAAATGACAGGCGCGACAGCTATCGCAAATGGGGTTGCTGGGATTGTGCCACAACCCTTGATTGCCGATAAAGACAAATTCCTCAAGGGGGATGGCACATGGGCAGATACTAGCAGTAATGGGAATGCGACAGCTCTAAATGACTTGAGTGATGTAAATATTGCAGGCGCAACGGATGGTGACATTCTAATATACAATGGTACACAAGTCAGATGGATGCCCCAAGCCCCTTCGCGCGGCAGATTAGAATTGATTACAGAGGATACATTAACTACCGATGTGGCTAATGTGACTATCTCCAGTCTGTCATTGAGTAACTACAAGACATTAATTTTCACTTGGCTTAAAATCCGTTCATCAGGAGCCGGTAGTCGTGACCTCATTTATCTGCGCTTCAATGGCGACACCGCATTAAACTATAACTTCTATGGAGTAGCCATAGTGAATGCAGCACAATATCCATTTTGGATAGCGGGCAATACACTCGCTACGGGTTTTTTCAGTCGCTTCAAAATGGAAGTGAGTCTACCCGCAGGCAGTGATTACAAACCTGCACATATACAGACTGGTTTAGCTTACGATATTGAGGCTTGGGACTCATTCGTTTGGAAAAATACGGACGCAATAACCCAAATTGAGTTTTTCTCTGCTTTCTCAAGCAACATTCTCGCTGGTTCACAATATGCAATCTACGGAGTGAAATAAGATGACTAAAAAATATATCAATCGTGGGGGAAATATTGGACTTGAAGATTTGTCACCAGAAGAAAAGGCGCAGTTAGACGAGCGCCAAACCAATCCGCCGCTTATACCACCAACGTTGGCAGAGCGCGTAGAAGCATTAGAAAATATGGTTCTAGGGCTGGTACTTTCTCGCTTGGATGGAATTGAAGTGTTCATTCGGCAATTGTGGATGATGCAACGTATTTCGACAAATGATATTGATGCCTTAGTCCAGAGCAATACGCTCACTCGCGCTCAGGCAAATGCTATTCTCGCGCTTCAATAGGTGTTGTAACGACATAATTCAGGGTCAGTTATCAAACCGTGATATACCGCTTAATTAATGAGGTTGGAGATTCAGTGTTTCTTCAATGTCACACAAATATAGCTAAACACGGTTATGACTGCTGATGTAAGATAATTCCTGTATAGCAATAACAAGCTCTTATCCTAAATCACTATTTGTCAGCGAACTTAAGAAGTAAAAGTAAGATTGAGTACATAAGGAAATAAACAATCAATGACAACTTGGATGGTTGATTTACTTAGTGATCTCTACAATGGAGATTTGTCGCCGGGATATTTGGAATGTGGTCAATATAATATCACTAATAATCGTTTGGATGGAACTATACATGAAACGTTACCAAACAACTACGATTACTTTATTGACCTTCAAATACGGGTTCCGGAAGGAACTGTCGTTACAGATGTAGAAGTCGATGCAGCTTGGAATCGGCAGATAGCTTGGGATCCTGATACTGTTGTCCAAATTCAGCATGATGGCAATGAACTGGACAGTATTTCAGAAGGTCAATCTGGTCCAAATTCTGGAATGGTGGAAATCCATAATCAAACTCTTATCGGTGGTACGCTGCGTATTTATGGACATATGGACACCTTGCAAACTGGACCTGGATACTTGCGTCATACAGCAATCCGCATCTGGGGTACGGGTGTGAATATTTTTGGGTCTAGTCACAGTGGCACATCGGATTGTCCTTTCTGCTATAATTCACGTTATGCAACAACATCTTCGAATCCTCTCAGTCTCAAAGACGGCGAGAAGCGCGAAAAAGTCACCGACTTGAGCGTAAATACACCTACAGGGGTTTTAGCATTTACTCGCTCGTATCGTCAGAGCAAGAACATCGCCGACCCTGTACCATCCACGCCCGAAGATGGCTTTACGACTCCACTTGGCGCAGGATGGACACACAACCACGATATTCGCATTTTCACCCATAGCAGTTATGCCAATAAGTTACTGCTCAAAATGCCGAGTGGTGGGATTGCACATTTTACACAAGTCGGCATAACGGATATCTATGATGGCGACCCCGGTTCCAATTCGTCGATTGATGCGAGTGGCGGAGTCAACGACAAATACACGCTAACTTCTTCCGATGAATCGCTGTGGGTCTTTGATGACACAGGCAAGTTACGGTCACGTACATGGTCGAATGGTGAAGTCTGGACATACAGCTACTACAGCACAGGTTTTGCCAGTGGCTTATTAAAGTCGGTTTCGGATGGTTATGATATTGATGGTGGCGGACAAGAACGTGGCTTGCAATTTGCCTACATTGATAATAGTACAGGCTTCAATGACTTACAATTGAAATATGTAGGCGACCACACAGTAACTGATATTACTACCCCGACTGCTGGCGAACGCTATGTCGAGTTTGCGTACACAGAAAACAAAAAAGACAGTAGTGGAACGGTGATTGACGGTGGGCAAGCACTCCTAGATACTGTCACCGACATATTGGGCGAGGGTTGGACATACACCTACGAAACTATTGATTTGGATGCGCTGAATTGGATTATTGGAGAAGACTCCCCATCTGTGGATGTAGATGGCGATGATAAAGTTGATGCGACCAATCGACTCAAAGAACTGGTCTATACTGTATCTGACGATAATATTCAATATATTATACAAAAACGGGGGAAATATGATGGAGCTACTGAATTTCTCTCGATAGCAGATTTTGCATTCCAAGCAAACGGATATAATGTCACAACAGAAACCATCGGTGGGCGTGAAGCTATTCATCGTTTCAACGGCGCATTATATACAGGCTCCACCGATCCTTCAGGTGATACGTGGGTGACAACTCAAGATGCAAGTTTTCGTCCTGCTAATCAACAAGATGCCAATGGCAATGCCACGCAATTAGATTGGAGTGCAGATGGTAAGAAACTCAACAGTGTCACAGATGCGGATGCCAACACAACCAGCTTTGACTACGACAGCAGTGACCGTCTCATCAAATCGACAGATGCCGAAGGGCGCATCACAGAGTATACCTACGATGATATGACCTATCCTAATCTACGCCAACCTGCCGAAATTAAGGTCAAAGATACGGGTGGAACGACGGTGTTACGTCATCAAAAGTTCACTTATGATGGCAAAGGGCGGACAACAATAGAGCTGTTGTTAGACCCATCAGATGGGTCAACAGTCTTGCAAGAAACGCGGCGCACGTTTGGTATATCAGGTAACGAAAACGGCTTGTTGAAGACCATTGTGCAAAAAAACGTAGAAGCGGCAGGTGTTGATGAAACGACGACCACCTACACCTATGATGCACAAGGACGTGTTATCAAGACTAGCAAATCGAGTTTGATGGGAACTTGTCAGTACACCTATACCGTCTATGACAATGCAGGCAATGTCTTGGGTTCAGCTTGTGGTCTGGTAAACACAACAGCCCCGACAAAGATTAAAGGCACAGGTGGCTTACTTGAATTGTACAATGCTAGTGATACTACCAAAAAGCATACGCGCATCACCACCCATACTTATGATGAAATGGGGCGACGGGTAACTACGAAAATCAACGATGCAACCACTTTCTCGCGCACTTCGCGCACATTGTACGATTCGCTGTCACGGGTAATTCGCACAATTGATAACTATGTCGTACAGGGAGCGAGTAAACCCGGTGCTTGGGTTTGGAGTAGCACCAACCAGCGTTGGGAATATAGTGCGAGTGATACAACAGCCGTCAGTTATGACACAGACAATGATGAGAATATCATCTCCGATACCGATTACAACGAACGCGGCTTAGTCTATCGCCGTCGTGATGTTTTGGGGCGCGTGACACTCTACGGCTATGATTTGGCAGACCGTCTGGTGAAAACGGTTCAGAATGCGCTGTCTGCGGATTACAATGCCTCTTATACCGATGGCGACCCTGATTTGAGCCGTTATGTAGCAGATAGTAGCAGTGTTGATAGCGATGTCATCACTGAACAAAGTTATGATGCCAATGGCAATTTGGTGAAGACGATAGATGCGCGTGGCAGTGTCAGTTACACAGTCTACGATGTCCTTAATCGCCCGACACGCACCATACAGAATGCCAAAGCTGCCGCCACAATTGACCTCAATGCAGGGGACACGGGTTATGCAGCAATAAATGACCCCCGTTCGACAGCTTATGCGCTGAGTACAGCACCCGATGAAGATGTCATCTCCGAAACGACCTACGATAAAATGGGACGGGTTGTTACCAGTAGACGTTTGCTAGAAAATCGGGATACCAGTATCGCCCCCATCTGGGATGAAAATTATGTCGTCTATGATGAACTCGGACGGCAAAAATTCACCGTTCAGCATTATGTGGCGGCATCCCCCGAAGTGACACCCGATAATTGGGTTTATGATAATGGGCAGTGGGAAGATGGTTCAAGCAATGCTATTAATCATGGCAACAATGACCAAAATATCCTCGCCTCTGAGACGATTTACGATGCGACAGGACGGGTTAAAGAAACTGTCAATATCAATCGCCGTGTGACGCGCTTCGTCTATGATGGCTTGAATCGCCAAGTGATGACGATTGCCAACTATGTGGAACAAGGCAATCCTGTCGTTGAGCCAGAAAATTGGGCATGGAGTAGCATTAATGACCAATGGGAATACAGCACGGGCAATGCCGTCAGTCATGGCATAAATAACGATGAAAACATCATTACTAAAACTGAGTATGATGGTGATGGGCGGGTACTGGAAACGCGCAATGTCGAAGGTTTGTTACAGCGCAATGCCTATGACACAGCAGGGCGCTCTTACTTGTCGGTATCGAATTATGTCGCCGCAACGCCCGAAGTAACCCCCGACAATTGGCAATGGGTTTCGACACAATGGGAAGATGGCAGCAGCCTCGCCATTGACCGTGGCGCAGGCTACGTTCAGAATATCATCTCACAACCGGAATACGATGACGAAAACCGTGTTTTCCAGACTCGTGATGCGCGTGGCAACTTGACACGACAGGTCTATGATGAGGCAGGGCGACGGGTCATGACCATCTCGAATTTTGTGGCACAAGCGACAGAACCAGAAAATTGGGTTTGGCGTGCTGTAACGAGTGTTTTTGCATGGCGCTTGAGTGCAACCGATGACACATTAGTCGATTTCGGCACAGATAATGACCAAAATCGCATTTCGCAGACGACCTATGACATTTTGGGACGTGTGATTAATAGCCGTGATGCACTCGGACGCGAAAGTTACACCGTTTATGACGCACTCGGGCGACGCACGCTGACGGTTGCGAACTATGTCGCGCAGGCAAAGCTACCCGACGCATGGGAATGGGCAAATAATCGTTGGGAAGATGGTTCGGGAACAGCGATTAACCATAACACCCCGAAATTTGACCAAAATATCATCTCACAGACCAGCTATAATCGTGCGGGGCAAGTGCTTTCAACACGAGATGCACGCGGCACAGAAACGACTTTTGCTTATGATGGCAGTGGACGGCGCGTCATGGTGACAGCCGCCGCCAATACGGGACAACGGGCGCGAACCTATACTTGCTTCGACAAAGCAGGACGAGTTCTCCGCACATTGCAAGGTTATGCTTCAGATGGCAGTGACCCCGATGCGTGGGATGGCAGTGGTGCTTGGATTTTTGCACCTGCCACAAACGGCTATTACAGTGATGACAATCGCAGCACTGAACACGAATACGACCTCGCCTCGCGCCGTGTGAAAACGACGAATCCGACAGGCGATAGCGTGCAAACGGCGTACTTCATCGACGGGCAAGTGGATAGCGTGACTGACCCGACCAACATCGTGACCCTTTATCGCTACGACCAACTGAATCGGCGCAAATTGGTGGTACAGAATTATGTGGCGAATGGCGAAGACCCGACACTGTGGGTTTATGATAGTGTGACCGATAATCGCTATGAAAAAAGTGATGGCACAGCGATTGTTCACGGTACGAATAACGACAAAAATATCATCGTGCAAGTCGATTATGACATCGCAGGGCGCATGACACAGATGCGTGACCCACGCGGCAATCTGACCTCTTATGACTATGATGTGCTGGGACGGCGCACAAAATTGACCAATCCCTTGAGCAAAATATGGCAAACCGCGTATACTGAAGTTAATCAGGCGCAACGCACAACCCTGACTTATCCGGGACTGAGTACAGGCGGAACATACAACGTGGTACGTGATTTTGACCGCATGGGACGTTTGCAACAAATTGACTATAACGCGGCGACAACGACACCGAAAGTCAATTTTACCTATGATATTTTGGGTCAGCGCGAAAGTATGACCGAAAATGACGGCACGAGTGATATTCGTAAAACGGGTTATTTCTATGACAATGCTAATCGCCTCAACAAAGTCGAATTTGACAATGATGGCGGTGGTACTGTCGATGATAGCGTGGATTACGAATACGATTTAGGCGGACGGCGCACGAAATTGACGATGCCCGGCAACAAATCCATCTCCTATACCTATGACCAGAAAGGGCGCTTGATTCGCCTCACGGATTGGGATAATCAGACGACCAGTTTTACCTACGACAAAGCAGACCGTCACGTTCGCACGCGGCGCAGCAATGGACTCGACAGTCTCTACAAACATGATGCCGCAGGACGTTTACGCACATTGCATCACTTACAAGGGAAAGCCTCGCTGCGCCAGACCTTCAATTATACGGTGAATGCCTTGGGCAATCGGACACAGGCACAAGAAGTCACGCCGCGTACTTCGGGTGCAACTGCTACAGATATGACCCACACCTATCCTGCCATCGTCTATCGCGGCGATTGGAATTCGGCTGGTTTGTATCACGAAGCGACTGTCCATGATGCCTCAGTCAGTCTGCTCTTTTATGGCGAGACAGCGACCCTGACGATGGGCAAAAATGACGATTGCAGTCTCTTTGAT
>JAUZRW010000154.1 GCA_030950085.1 Anaerolineae bacterium | reverse complement strand
TCATATGGGGCTTACCCCTTCGGGGGGTTGAAACACCAAAACTCGGTTCGCGCGCGATTTGCTGCATGGTTTCTCATATGGGGCTTACCCCTTCGGGGGGTTGAAACAGCAGGAACATTCATAACCGCATATCGTCCGTCAACTTCTCATATGGGGCTTACCCCTTCGGGGGGTTGAAACCTTTGGAATATCATTTACCCCTAACAATATGAAATAGTTCTCATATGGGGCTTACCCCTTCGGGGGGTTGAAACGTTCATGAGTTAACTCCTAAGTTGAAATGTACTGGAAGGTCTCATATGGGGCTTACCCCTTCGGGGGGTTGAAACATTCTACGGGGTCGGTTGGGGCAGGTGGTATCTCTGGTCTCATATGGGGCTTACCCCTTCGGGGGGTTGAAACATCTTCTTGACCGTGCCATCCAGCACAAATGGCGCTGTCTCATATGGGGCTTACCCCTTCGGGGGGTTGAAACCTGCGATGGAAGCTGGGAGTACGTCTGGCAGATTTTGTCTCATATGGGGCTTACCCCTTCGGGGGGTTGAAACTCGTACACTCTAATAAGAACGTATTTGTTGAATATCGTCTCATATGGGGCTTACCCCTTCGGGGGGTTGAAACCAAGTCCTTCCATCACGTCATGTAAGCGATTAGCGTCTCATATGGGGCTTACCCCTTCGGGGGGTTGAAACCCAACTTCAAACCATACTTCCGAGCCGATGCCGACGACGTCTCATATGGGGCTTACCCCTTCGGGGGGTTGAAACCTATCTATCATAGTACCGGATTGAATGGTTGGACGTGTCTCATATGGGGCTTACCCCTTCGGGGGGTTGAAACACTTTGGCTCATCTACCAATTCGCAACCTGACGGCTCGTCTCATATGGGGCTTACCCCTTCGGGGGGTTGAAACCTCCTTGCTAGGTTTGTAACTCTACAATACCAGTTAAGGCGGTAAGGCGAATTTTAAAAGTCGTTGAACATCAATCCCAGACGCGAAGCAGCAGCTCGTAAGCGTTGTTCGCGCCGCCACCAAAACCATCGTAGACGAAAGACCTGCGACAATTCAGGTAGTGGAAAAATGATGTTAAGTAAGCAGCGCCATTCAGCCAGACTGAAGCTCATCCAGCGCGGAAGTGGCTTTTTTTTGGCGCTCATTCATACTCATTAAAGTTAGCCAAGTATGGGCTAGAAAACAGAGTGTCATGTGCCGATGCCAGCCATGCCAAGTGCGAACTTCATAGTCTGCCAGTCCCAACTGCTCTTTTGCCTCCTCAAAACTTTGTTCAATCTGATGGCGCATTAAAGCCACTGCCACAAGATCAGTAAAGGCGCTATCAGGTGGAGCATTTGACAAGAAAAAATCAAACTCTTGTTGCTCGCCTAAACGACGGCGTATCAGTAGCCACTGTTCGCCAATCTCATCATTCGCCATTTCAATACGACAAGCCGTCCACTCATACCAAATCCAGCCGGTTTCAGTCAGAGTAAAGGCAATTTTCTCCCAATCTGTGCTGGGAATAGCTTGAGCGATAGTCTTTAGAGCCTGTCGTGAGCCTTGATAAAAAACACGATGCTGTGAGCCGATTGCCATCACATAGCTATGATGGCTTCTATCAATAAAGTTCCTCAATCCGGGCGAGTTACCATAGAGACTATCGCCTGTGACATAGTGAGCCGTCGAACCCTCTGCCCAGACTTCATCCAACATATCTTGGGCTAATTCGGGTTTAGTCCGAAACTCTATCTGGCTTGGAATGGCTGCTTCTTGGCGACGCTGAGCATCTTCGCACCAGACCTTGGGTAAATACAAACGTCGATCTAAAAAGACACTCGCTGTCGGACTTGCATAGACCAAATACACGCCCACCTGACAATTCTCCACTTTGCCTACTCGTCCACAATATTGGCGTGCTACTCCTGCTGATTTTGTCCCTTTCTTGACAAAGCCACTTTCATCAATGACGATGACACCTGCCGCACTCAAACGCTTATTTACCACTTGGCGCTTGCGTTTTTGAACCCGATCCTCATCCCATTTGCCCTCATTGACTAAGCGTTGTAAAGGATGCGGACTATCCAGATTGAGTACCTCTGCCAATTGCCAAGCATTTTTGCGTTCGACATCCGCTAACAGACCGCGAACATACAGCTTGGCTTTCTCTCGGCTTTCGCTTCTTAAAAACAGATCATCAAATTGGCTCATAAATTCATCGAAGGACTCTGACCAACTTTTTGTGTCTTCCCATTCCATTGCTGTTCTCCATCTCTTGAGAACAGTTTACCTCAATTCTCACCAACTGGCATTGTAGAGCTATGTAGGCTCTTTTCGAGGACATTGTTTAGGGAATGAATCACAAGCCTCAACATTTGTTGCTTTTGATGTGCCAGCAGATGTTGAACAGGCAATATTGCGCCTCAAAAATACACAGCAGATAATCACGATGGATTGGAGCGCCATTGTACAAGGCGATAGTGAAGCATTTGACGTTTCGGAATTACAGGCAACCGTGACCCAACAAATTGAGATGACAAATGTTGTGTCAGCTTATGCCACAGAAACGGCAACCTTATGGACAAGCACGCCAAAACCACGCCCAAGCAATACCCCTATTCCTAGTTATACTTTCACACCCCGTCCTAGCAACACACCCCGTCCAACAAACACACAAACTACAAGGACGTACTATGTGACAAGTAATAGAATTAACGCCCGTGCCTGTCCAGAGACAACATGCGACATTGTGACCACATTATCTCGCGGCGATGAGATACAGGTCATTGAAACGATAGCAGGTACAAATGTGGCAGGTAGCACAGGCTGGTATCACGCACGATATAACGGGCGAGTCATTTATGTACATAGCTCACTGGCTTCTCGAAACCGTCCGTCAACAGCAGCTCCTGTCCTACCGCAAACATCTAGCAGTGGAAATACAGCAACTCCACAAAATCAGTCTGTAGCGCCACCTGCGCCAGCTAGTGCCTGTAATTGCCAATCTGGAAATACGCTCAATTGCAGCGACTTCAGAAGCCAATCAGCAGCACAAGCCTGTTATAACCAATGTATTCAAGAAGTGGGGCGCGATGTACATGGTTTAGATGGTAACGATAATGACGGTTTGGCTTGTGAAAGCCTATAAGATCCTACTACAATCAACACGGGTGCAATGGGACTTATCGACAATAGTTGATTTCACTATACCCTATTGCGCCTATTTCCTGTTTTCTCTGTAGTTCCGCCATATACACGCCACTAAAGCTGAATCCAGTGTCTGCTGGGCATTGCAGGACTTGTACTTCTAAGTTTCCATTTAATCTTTGACTAAGTTGCCCCTCATGACACGTTTGTTAAACCAATACGGTTGAGTTAAGGGGCTTCTTGACCATGATTGGGGTAAGGCGGAAAGCTTTTTTCTGGCGTTTTCTTGCTTAATCGAATAATTTCAAGCGTTCGATTTTTGCTTAACTCAACCGTCTTGGTTTGTTAAACACACCCCTATTACAGTATATTTTGAATTTTGGAATAAAAAATTCCAATTCATTACTATACTGAAAATAACCATATGTATAGAGGAGAGGCACGATGCCAAAAACAACTAATAACGATAGACATGCACGAATGGAACGTGTCATCCTACTGCTTCAGCGACAGATGGATGGTCTGAAAGAGTTAGAAATCGCTAAAGAACTGCACATTGAACGCCGAGTTGCTAATAATTATCTGCGTGACTTGGAGAACAGAGGTCAGGTCTATAAAAACGGAAAGTTGTGGTATATCAACGACCAAAAGCCGATTGTCTTGCGTCGTTTTAAATTAGAGGCAGAAGAGGCAATGGTGTTATATCTTGCATCACGTTTATTTGTCAAACAAAGTGACAAGCGCAATATCATGGCTGAAAATGTCTTGGAAAAGCTCGCTACAATTCTGAGTACGGATGCTGGCTTAGGCGACGATATTGCCCATGCTGCACAAGAGTTAACCCGACGACCAATGCAAGAGGGCTATGAAGATGTTTTCCAGACAATCATGCGTGGATACCTGTATCGGCGGCGCGTTCGGATTGTCTATCATCCCTATCGTGGCGATAAGTTTGAAACGATTATTGAACCTTATCTGCTTGAGCCTTCTGCTATTGGGTTTTCAACGTATGTCATTGGTTATAGCAGCATCGTCGATAAGCTGCGAACCTACAAAATTGAGCGTATCATCGCGGCTGAGGTTGTTCGTAACAGTGACTATCGAATCCCAAATGACTTCCCCGGATTGTCGTTACTGCAAAATGCGTGGTCAATATTCTATGGTGATGAGACCATCCAAGTCGTACTGCGTTTTCATCCTTCTGTAGCGCGACGTGTTCAAGAGACCAATTGGCATCCATCCCAGCACCCGATTAGCGAAGACCCTGAAAAAGCTGGCTATGTTCTCATGCGATTTGAAGTTGCCGATACCACAGACCTCAAGCCATGGATACGAACATGGGGCGCTAATTGCGAAGTTTTGCAACCGGAGGCGCTCAGAGATGAGATGATAGGAGAATCTCGCCGCTATGCCGAGTTGTATGGTTGGGAAATCGGCGGCGGAAAAATGAGCCGTGAAGACCGTTTCAATAGTATTTTTGGAGAATAAGATGCCTAGTCTATGGTTTCATCAACAACGGGTTGCTGACCTTGTTGCAGACGGAAAGAATATCATTCTGCAAGCCCCAACTGGCTCTGGTAAAACTCGTGCAGCACTGTTTCCATTTCTGGATGCTTTTAACGATTTGGGAGAGGCTTATGGAACATTACCACGACGTTGTATCTATGCAGTACCTATGCGTATCTTGGCTACACAATTTAATGAAGAGTATAAAGATACTGTCAAAGGTTACGCAAATCGTTTTGGCTTAGGAGATATCGCTGTCAAAACTCAAACAGGTGCAAGACAAGATGACCGTCAATTCACAGGGAATCTCATCTTCGCCACGATTGACCAAGTATTGAGCAGTTTTTTGATTTCACCGTACAGCCTCTCACAGCGCAAAGCGAACCTGAATGCAGGGGCGGTCATGTCATCGTATCTAGTCTTTGACGAATTTCATTTGTTTGACCCAAATTCCACACTACCGACAACACTCCACATGTTGAAAATGCTTAAGGGAATAACGCCTTTTATCTTGATGACAGCCACTTTTAGCCAAACAATGCTAAAAAAATTGGCTGAAGAACTGAATGCTGAAATTGTCGGGCAATCCGACGAAGAACGGGCGCAATTTGCGAACTTGCCCTCACAACAGAAAACGCGCTTTTATCATAGTGTGGATAATGTGCTGAGTGCTGATGCTATTTTGAGTAAGCATAAAGGACGTTCGCTGGTGATATGCAATCAGGTCGAGCGGGCAAGAATATTGTTTGAGAATATCGAAGCGCGGCTTAAAGAAGACGGGCGCGAAACAAAGGTGATATTGCTTCATAGCCGCCTTTTAGCAGAGCATCGCAAAACACGAGAGGACTCAATTCGGACTCATTTCGGCAAGGATGCAAAAGGTGGCGATTACATCGTAGTTTCAACCCAAGCGATTGAAGTCGGTGTTGATATGACGAGTACCGTTTTGCATACCGAGCTTGCTCCTGCGAATGCTATCATCCAACGTGCCGGGCGTTGTGCGCGATATGAAGATGAGGAAGGGCATGTCTTCATTTATAGAAAAGCCACCCATAAAGGCGAAGAAACTGACCTGATTGAGAATCATATGCCGTATCAGGGACAAGGTGCGGTGATTGCTGCAACATGGGAAGCCTTTGCTGACCGCGATGGGCAAGAACTCAAATTTGGCGATGAACAAGACGTGCTATCTGCGGCGCATGAAGAGCAAGATACACGCACAATTCAATGGTTACGTGAAGATACTCGGAATTATCGGGATGAAATGTATGCGGTAATGCGCGGCGATAAAAACGAAGACGCTCGCAACCTTATTCGCCATATTGTCTCACAGCAAGTCACAATTCACGATAACCCTGACGAAGTGGCGAAAAATCCCTTTGCCTATCCATCATTCGGCTTACATCCCGGCACTGTACAGAGGTATCTGGAGGACTGGTTACAGCGTGAAGAGTACAAGCGTGATACGGATATTCAAGCGATTCGCACTAATGAAGATGAAGATGCTGCACAATCCAATGATGAACGCTACTATGCCAAACCGGTAATTGATGCAAGAGGCGGATGGATGGCGCAACTGCTGGTTGTACATCCACGCCTTGCCTCATATGACCCCATCTTAGGGTTTATTGCTGATAGAGGTGGCGAATGGATAGCGCCACTTCCAGCGAGGAAAAATCAATCGACTTCCCCGAACAAGTATTCTTATCGCCTTGAAACCTACGAAAAACACATTGAACTGGTTTATCAGGCATTCACCGAATATTGGCACGAAGCAGAATGGGCAGCGACAAAACTAGAAGAACGTTTTGCTTGGGAAAAAGGCAGCGTGACCAAAGCGGCACAACTCGCTGTTTTACTGCATGATGTCGGCAAACTGAGTATCGGCTGGCAAAACTGGGTTCGCAAGTATCAAAAAGCTATAGATATGCCTATCGAAAAAGGTGCGGCATACGCCCATACCGAATTACAGAATGATATTCATCGAGAGATTGAGCGTCAGATGAAGCGTCGCCCATGGCACGCTGTTGAAGGAGCATGGTCTGTTTTGGATAGCCTGCTAGATGCACTCAATGGTAATGAATTACTGGCACGCGCTGCTTATAGCGCCATTGCTCGCCACCATACGGCATACTCTAAAGAACATCAAACCTATCAATTAGAAGATGATGCGATGAAGCATATTGAAGCTGTTTTTGCAGGTCGTATGCCAACACCGGATTTTTCTGCACTCTATGGTGTAGGCGAAAGCATTAGTTTTGATAACGAGGTTGCAAATTATATCGTTAAGCCAAATGAAAAAGATGCCTTTCTTGCCTATTTGCTGATTGTCCGCGCATTACGCCGTGCGGATAGTAAAGGGACAGAACAAGGCTCATTGCCATAATCATAACTTGTAAATTCTAATAAATATGCCAAGATTAGTAACCTAGCACATACAGGGAGAAGTTTATGAATGAATATCAAACATTCTATATCCAAAAAAGTTCACAGTCCTTTAGTGATACATTGGTCACTTATGGGCTGGCGACAGTTCTGCAAGATTTACTAGACCGACAAGGCGATGAACACATCATCACTATTATCGACAAGGGGTCTTACTATGAATTATCGCTATCGGTTGTTTTATTGCCGAAAACGATTGTGGATGAAAGCTATACCCTGATGCCGCGTCCAGCATTGGCAACAGCTAAGACCCAGTTACCTGACAATATTCGTATTGAAGTCTATGAAGAAGTGCGTGAGAAAGTCAAAGCCTATTTTGATACACCGCAAGAAGAGCGTGAGCATGTTGCACTGCCGCCAAAGGTGTGGGATGTGTATCGGGCGCTTAATCCAGCTTCGATAACAGGATATAACTCATTAATGTGCAATTGGTATCAGGCACGAGACGACCCTGAAACGCTCTTTATTTTGTTTGATTTATATACTGATTTGCCAAATGATTTTGATGTCGCAAATCAGCGATGGAAGGCACTTGATAAGCAGCACAAATGGGCAATCAAAACAGAAGCAACATGCCAGCAGCTTTATAACCCTGATAGCGGTAAAGGTCAAAATAAAACGAAAGCCGATGGTCTTAGCATCGGAAATATGAAGAATTTTTGGCTGAGTGAGTGGCTCAAAGCAATTGGCTTCTACGAATCCGCCAGCACTAAACAATTGCGAGGGACAAAAGATAGAAAAACACTTGTACTCGCACCGCGCAAGTTTACCTTTGCAGAACATCAAGAAGTCATGAATGCGTTTCAAGAAGCAATGCGTTACTCTGAAAGTTCAATCCGCTTCGATATATTCGCTGCCATTCGCTATTGTAAGGAATTACTACGTCATGTGATAGAACCTGCATCTAGGCGAATGGCGCGTTTCCAAAGTGTGAATATCAAAAAGCATTATGTTTCTGGTTTTCATACCGCATTCTATAAAAACATGGGGAATTCTATTGCCACCATGAATCTCTCATTTATTGCCTTGCCAGATTGGATAGATATTCAGTCGGCAAAAGATGTACCGATTTATCAAGCGATACTAGATGAACTAGAGAAAGTCGTGCGTCAATTTGATGAAAGTCACTCCGATGATGTGACATTGCTCCAACATCTACGCGACTTTATCAGTGGCGACGACCTCAAAGCATTTTTCCGTTTTAGCAATGCGTTCGCGGCTTTTCTAATAGGCAAGCGTGAGCGTAATCAATATGCACATCCATTAACTACTGATTTTATCGAAAGGATTGTCATGAGTATCGAAAAACCCTTAGCCCCGATTCTGGAAAGCGAGGGCTTCCAGAATATTGCCTATGCTATTCGACAGGCAACCGTCACGGCACAATATCGCAAAAAGCAAAACGATAACAAGTATGACGTGCGCTATGGTCTAGGGCAAGACCTCGCACGTAAAGCGCGTTATCCGCAAGATTTCATTGTTGCCCTGAGTGATTTTCTGCATAAGTACAATGCCGAAAATGCCCGTGTTATGGAAACCCGTCCCAAGCCCTACCGCCGCAGCGTCCAAACATCGGACATTGACCAGATTGTGAGCCTCATTGACGACTATAGCTCAGAAACAATCGCTAACCTCTTAATCGCTTATGGCTATGCGCGTGTACCGCGTGACACAAATTTTAATGAAGAAAACACCGAACAGGAGAATAAATAATGACGAAAACACAACTCTACAGTGTATCCATCAGCGCCCGTGCGACACTCGATATGCACAGCCTCAATAATGAAGGCGGCGAAGGCAACCAGATTCAGACACGGATGGTGAACATCGTTGACCAAAACGGTAATCTGCACAACGTCAATGCGATTTCCGGTGATATGTATAAGCATATTCAGGCAGAACACCTCTTCCACATTGCACGGGCAAATAACAATATGCCCCTCAGCACCGGTGCTGCCGAGTTCAATGCCAATCGCATTAATGCCGATAGTGGCTTTGTTAGCCGCACCAAAGATATGAGCGATGCAGAAACACTAGATGATATGCTGCGTTCCTGCGCTGTCTCGGATATGGAAGGCATCCTCGTAACCGAAAATAAACGCAGCCTACCCCGTAAAAGTGTGGTTGAATTTGGCTGGGTGATTGGTGTGCCGGAACACGTCGAAACCGATAGTTACTTCCATGTGAAGTATGTCAATCAAGACCGTAGTAAGTCTTCAGAGAGCCGTGAAGTCGAGGGCAAGTCTGGCGCTAATCTGGGACAATCTATTTTCCATCGCCCGGCATCATCGGGGATTTATGCGACAATCTGTCATCTGGAACTGGCACGAATCGGCTTCAATGACATCACACAGGAATACGCTATCACATCGGAACAACGGGCTGTTCGCGCACAGGCATTGCTGGAAAGCGTTCTCTACACCTTCCTTAAGCCCAATGGCGCGATGCGTGCCGCACAAGCACCGCATATCGTGACTGTGGAAGGCGTGGTTAGTACCAGCACCGGCGCGACACCGGCACCCACAGTCAGCCCACTAAAAGATGATTATCGTGAGCAAATTGGGCGCATCCATCAAGCACTCGGACAGATTGCTGCGGATACCGTTCAGATTTTCTCATTCGATTCGCTGGCAGACTTGACCGACATCATGGGCGACCTCATGAATAATACTGAACCGTATACCATTCGTTATCAGGAGGCATAATGTGGGTTATTGCTGAATATGAAGCCACTGCTTTATTTAGCCTAAAACCTGCTCATGCGACAGCTAGTGGGGGGCGAACATTACTCGTCCCCACACCCTATGCTATCAAGATGGCGTTGCTGGACGTGGTTTGTCGGGTTGAGGGCGTGGCAGTTGCAGAAACGGTCTGTGATTGGTTGAGTGAGGCACAAGTGGCATTGCGCCCACCGCAGCAAGTTGTGGTCAATAATACATTCATCAAAGTGTTGCGCCCACGTCGTAACCCTGCCAAACCGGGTAGTCAGGATGCTGGTTTCTTTGGGCCAACCATTACCTACCGTGAATTCGCACAGTTTGGCGATACTTTTTCGATTGCCTTAGAAGTCGATGCCCCCAGCCATGCAAAAGCATTGCAGAAATGGCTCATGCACATCAATTATCTGGGCAAGCGCGGCAGTTTTATACAGATACAGGCTGTGCCAAGCGTTACCGATGATATGCCTGCTGCCTTCATTCCTATCACAGGCGAAATAGGCGCATCTTTCCAACTCCATTCGGTGATGACGCAGTTAGATGATACCAGTGTAAATCTAACATTCAAGCAAGCCAGCCCCTACAGCAGTGGGTCTGGCTCGACAGTCAAACTAGGCAAAGACCGCTTGTTGAAACACGTCATTTTGCCATATCGACTGGTTAGCAGCAGTCGCGGTTATAGCTTCTACGAGTTAAGCTCATGACTTTTGATTTGCGAATTCATCACATTACGTTTGTTATGGAAGCGCAAACAGAGGTACATATGGGACCACAGGCTGGCGCACAAATTCGCGGCAGTCTGTGGCAGGCTTTGAACGAACACGTCTGTACAGCACCCTCACAAAGCCACAACCCTGACCATGCGCTTCACTGTCCCAAGTGCTTTCTGCTTGAATTACAGACAAATAGTCCGCGTGGAAATAACCCGCCACGTCCATTTGCCATTCGTCCACCCTTGGGGGTAAGAGCCGAAGATGACCGTATCTATCCGGCAGGTGTGCAATTTTCGATTGGTATGACTCTAATGGGCAAGGCAACAGCATTGTTTCCTTACTTAGTCAATGGTATGTGGCAGGCGGGACAACACGGCGTTGGCTATCGGCGTGGACAATTTACTATCACCGCCATCCGTAATGATGATATTCTGAGAGGCAAGCATGAGAACTTACTCGATGGTACAAACGTCTTTTTGCCTCAAACTACAATACAGCGCCGCGATATTCTCGAAATGGCGGCGCTATTGCCAACAGAGCATATCCGATTGCGCTTTTTGACCACTACTACACTCAAACAGCACAGAAAAATCATAAAATACCCTGAGTTTAAGCCACTCATTGGGCGCTTACTGGAACGCTGTCAGGCACTCGCATGGCATTATGGCGACACATCGGGGCAACAAGCCATCTGGAAACCCATTCATGATGAACTGACAGCCAAAGCAGAAGCAGTGCGACGTGTGCAAGATAATACGCGACAGGTGCAGTTCTACAGTGGGTCGCGGCGCAGTAATTATAGTCAGACTATATCTGGATTTGTTGGCGAAGTGCTATTTGAAGGCGATATGTCACCCTTCCTAGAGTGGCTCGTTTGGGGGCAAAGCATACAAGTCGGCAAAAACACCGTCAAAGGCAATGGTTGGTACGAAATCGTGGCGGAGAGCTGAATTTTCAAGCAATTTTTGACTTTTGGAATAAAATCTTCCAATTTATCTTTATAGTGAGGTTAATGACCGTTTTAGAATCTTCGATAGGGAGCGTTAACCTCATGATTGTCGAATATCTGATAGCTGATACCTTCGGCACACATATCGGGAAGTACAGCAAACGGCTAAAAATTACACAAGGTGGGAAAGCACTCTCAGAAGCCCCATTACTTCATTTACGGGCAGTCTACATTATTGAGCGTGGGGTGAGCATTTCGGCGGATGCAGTCGCTATTTGTTGCGAACAAGGTATTCCTATTCATTACATGGATAGTCTTGGACGCAACTATGCGACACTTTATTCATCTGGGTTGACTGGAACAGTTCTCACACGGCGAGCGCAATTAGAAGCCTACCATGATGAGCGCGCCTTTGCCTTCGCACAGGCGATTACACTCGCAAAATTGCATAATCAAGCCACAACGTTGAAATATCTAGCGAAGAATCGGAGAGAGTCGCAGCCCGATGTTTATGAGGAACTGCGTCTGTGTGCGAGCGATGTTCTTGATTGCACAGCCCAAATCGAAGCGATTCAACTCCAGTGTGTGGATGCTGTACGTGATACAATCATGGGGATTGAGGGCAACGCCGGGCGTATTTATTGGTCGGCTGTACGGGCTGTGATTCCAACGGATTATAACTGGCAAACGCGACACGGACGCGGCGCAACAGATGCTGTCAATAGCTTACTGAATTATGGTTACGGCATTCTTTATAGTCGCATTGAGCAAGCCGTGACACTCGCTGGACTTGACCCCTACGCCGGCTTTCTCCACGCAGACCGTCCGGGTAAACCCTCCCTTGTCCTTGATTTGATTGAAGAGTTTCGGCAGGTCGCTGTTGACCGCGTAATATGGGGATTAGTGAATCGCAATTTCACTGTCGTGCAATCTGCCGATGGCAAACTTAGCGAAGAAACCCGTCGCATATTTGCCAACAAGATTCTCGACCATCAACATGCCACATTCCGTTATGAGGGCAAAAAAGTCTCATTGCGAATTATCATCCAGACACAAGCACGCAAACTGGCTTCCTTCTTACGCGGAGATTGTGACGCTTATCAGGGTTTTAAGGCAACATACTGATGCAGCGCGTGATACTGGTCTATGATGTTGTCGATGACAAGGCACGCGCAAAAGTGGCCGATGCTTGTCTTGATTATGGGCTTGACCGTGTGCAGTACAGTGTTTTCATGGGCAAGCTCAGTCGCAATCATCAAGAAGAATTGATGATGTACATTGAATTGCTGGTGCTGGAAACCTGTGCTAATATCAAGCTCATTCCGATAAACGAGGCTGACTGGCGCAAAAAGATGGAGGTAAATTATGCCTGATAGTAATCCATCATTATTCACAGTGACAGACCTCAAGCAGTTTATCTATTGTCAACGTATTTTGTATTACCAGACGTGTCTGCCGGACGTGCGCCCAGTCACCTTAAAAATGAAAATGGGGCAACAACGACACGAAGACGAACCCAAACGGGCTCTACGCCGAACGATGCGGATAGAGGGCATTGAATCCGCAAAACGCGATTTTGATGTCCCTGTCCAATCCGACGAACTCGCCTTGTCAGGGCAAATAGATGAAGTCCTAATCTTTGATGATAGCCTGCTTGTTGTCGATTACAAGCTGGCAAAGCGTGTCGGGCAACACTTTAAGGTGCAATTAGCCGCTTATGCGATGCTTGCTGAAGCTACATTTGACCTACCCGCTCTGCGTGGTATCTTGTATCTCATCGGCAAGCGCGAAGCTGTTGAGGTGACAATTACAATGCGACTGCGAAATCAGGTGAAACGTGCATTAGATGAAATGCGTCAGATTACCACAACTGAAGCTATGCCTGAACCGACCAGCAATCGTCGTGCATGTATTGATTGTGAGTTCCGACGTTTTTGCAATGATGTCTAAACTCAACTCCCCCTGCTTATTTGTGCAGAGACCGTGTTGAGACATAAGGAGTAATAGGATGGTCAATTTTGAAAAGTGTATAAAAAGTCACTTGCTAAAATTGACCTTTTCTGCTTATAATAGGTTTGTCAGGTCAAATATGACCTGTCGCATCTGTAATTTTGATTGTATTGCATCCAGCATTTACCCGTAGAGGGTACTGAAACAGCGATAACGCAGCAAACAAGAACGCTAGAGACGCAATTGCATCCAGCATTTACCCGTAGAGGGTACTGAAACAACTGACGACTGCGTTGCAGCCTGATATGCTGCTGCATTGCATCCAGCATTTACCCGTAGAGGGTACTGAAACAATTTCATCATCGAAGTCTACATATTTTCTTATAAATTGCATCCAGCATTTACCCGTAGAGGGTACTGAAACATTGTTATTCGTTTCGTCAACAGACGCAGCAACTGTATTGCATCCAGCATTTACCCGTAGAGGGTACTGAAACAAACCGCAACCCGGCGCACAC
>JAUZRW010000153.1 GCA_030950085.1 Anaerolineae bacterium | reverse complement strand
CTTTTGCAGGGCTTGTCCAATGCTATCTATGGTGCGGCACGCTCTTAGCCCTCACTTCGTCTTTTTATAACACTTTATAACGAAAAGTAGCTCTCGACATATCGCCGTAGGCTACTTTAATGTGCCAAAGTCTAGGGACAGGCAGAAGCCTGTCCCTACAAATAATGATTTTTTGAGCCGTAGGGACGTGACTTTTCACATCGGCGATAGCGCAAGTTTATGGCTAGCTGAACTGTTACTTGACAACTAGCCTTTGACCGAACCTGCCGTTAGACCGCCGACAATCTGGTCTTGTAGCGCGACATAGATAGCCACCACAGGTACAGTCGAGACCAAGGCACCTGCCGCAAATTTACCCCAATCGCGGTTGAAGTCAGCGTTCACAAAGTTGAACAAGCCAACCATCAATGTCCATTTTTCTTTATCACGTAAGAGTACCCGTGCTAACACAAACTCATTAAATGTACCCACAAAAGCAAGGATGCCCACAACAGCAAGAATCGGGCGTACAAGCGGAAAAATCAGCAACGTGAAGATTTGCCAGTGCGTCGCTCCATCCACCAACGCCGATTCATCAATATCACGCGGAATCGAGTCGAAGAAGCCTTTCATCAGCCATGTATTGATGCCCATCGCGCCACCCATATACACCAGAATCACGCCGCCTAAACTATTCAAGCCGAATAATTCTAGCCAAGTCCAATCAATAAACGCGAGAAATGGCAAAGCATTCGGGATGTTATCAGCTAGACTGCTCACCTGTTGCAAGATGAGAAACAAAGCAACCATCGCCAGCAGATTCGGGAAAACTTGAATGAGCAGGATACCGAGCAAAAGCGAACGCCGCCCTGCAAAACGGAAGCGTGAGAACGAGTAAGCACTCATCGCCGTGATGAATACGACCAGAATCGTGCTAGTTGTTGCGACAATAAATGAGTTGAAAATCCAATTCCAAAAAGGAAAAATCTCCAGTTCATCAATCATCAAAGCGCGGAAATTCGTCAGTAATTGACTCGGTGTTTCAACATTGGTCGGAATTAACCCTTGTGTTGAAAGTTGACCAGTGGGGTTAAACGCAGATGACAGAATGAAGATAAGCGGCAAAATGGCAAATACGACTGCCAGCGACACGATACTCTGCCGCACTAACGCACCAATTAGGATGCTTGAGTCTGTCGTCACTTCACCTGATGAGCCACCTCTACCAGACGTGATATTACTCAAAACGGATAAATCACGCGGTATCAGGACTTGCCCGACCATTCCTACCATACCCAGCATCATCACCCAAAATCCAAATGAGATTGTCCCAACAGCACCATCATAATTGCTATATTCAATCTCGTCAGCAATTGAGGCGACAGTCAGCCGCTCGCCTGAAGCATCTGATGATTCCTCAACTGTTTGTGATTCGTCAATAGCGACTAGCACATCACGGGTGAGACGACGACGAAATTCGTCTTCTCGATTCGCTTGACTGACAAAAGCAAAAAATAGTAAGAACAAAATCCCATAAATACCAATAATGGAAGCCCAGCTTATCGAACTCACAAAATCATATTTTCGATTTTGGACAATATAAGCATAGCCAGCAAAAAACGCTATCAGCAACATAATGAGTACAACAAAGAAGAGATTGCTGCCAAATGTTGATGGAAAAAGGTCATAAACAGGCAATTCGCCGCTCACAACCTCATCATCTCGATTCCAATCATATGTGATTGTCAATGCAGCTTCGCCCTCGCCTTCAAGTGGGTCATCAGCAAATTCATCGGCATCTAAGCTGAGTAGAGCGAATCCAGAGTAACTGGCATCAAAATCATCGTATGTCAGCCAAGGCAAGGAGAAAAACCCAACAAGAACCAACAACAAAGAAATGCCAATAACGACAAAGCCAACAGCATTTGTTCCGGTTGGCGTGCTTGACCTTATATTAGACATTTTCGCCAACTTCCTCCCATGTCTTTGTATATTGGTATTGGAATAGGGTTATCGTGGCGACAATCAAAAAGATAACAATCGTAATAGCTGAGGCATAGCCATAATCACGAGTGGTACTAAATGCCGCATTATAGGTGTAATTGATAAGAATATCTGTAAAGCCTGTCGGGACTGTTGAACCTGCAATCGGTGGGTCGCCGGCAGTTAAGGCTTCAATCAGCAGATAATTATTGAAATTATAGACAAACGAGGCAATCAACAAGGGACCAATTGTCACCAATAATAGCGGTAAGGTAATTTTCCAAAATCGGTCAAAACGCGATGCGCCGTCAACAGCAGCCGCTTCATAGATATCAGATGGAATCGCTTGTAACGCGCCACTACAAATCAACATCATATAAGGGTAGCCGAGCCACAAATTCACGAGAATAACAGCGACTCGCGCCCAAAAGGGGTCAGCGAACCATGGCACACGATACCCAAAGATGTCGTATATCGTATTAGTAATGATTCCAAGATTAGCGTTGAGCATCCCTTTCCAGATGAGAATACTAATCACGCCCGGAATTGCGTAAGGGATAATCAATAGCGAACGGATAATTTTCTTACCCGGCATTTTGGCATCATTCATAATAAGTGCCATAAACAAGCCCACCCAGAAGGTTGTGAAGACCGATAAGAAGGCAAACATCACCGTCCAGATAAAAACTGTCGTTAAGGGTCCACGCAGCGAAGGGTCGCCTGTTAAACGGCGGAAATTTTCAAAACCGACATTAACACGATAACCCGGCGTGAGAGCCTGTCCCCCATCTTCTGGTTCAAAGAAACCTGTATTGGGGTTGGCGAAATATGCTATGTCTGTGGATTGGTCAATTAAGGCATCACGGGCAGAATCATAAACGTAGCGGTTAACCAACGGGCGTGCTACTTCTCTCGCAGTCCGTACCTGTGCTGTATCGTCACCCTCTCCAAATACCATATTCTGAACATTCGATATCACTTGAATCGACTCAGCACGAGACATGAGTGCATAATCTTGATAGGTTTCAGGGGCATCGACAGAATCGGTATCAACAACTTCAATGGGCGCATTCAAGGGTGCAAAGGCGACTTCAATACTGCCATCATCGTTGCTACGCGATAGCCACAAAGCAAAATCATCTGCTGTACCATCGCGTCGGAATAAGGCGTAATTGTATGTTGTGGCATCTTGCGGTGCATAACGAAAGCGTGGTGATGTAGTAAAAGTGACAATGATTTCTTGTTTGGTTTGCAAGTGTCCGTCGCCATAATTCGTAAATGCTGTGAATATGGTATAGAACATCGGGTATATCACGAGCAATGTCACCAATGCAAGACCAACGACCATCCATCGTAGGGGATATAATGCTGGAATAAGCATGACGACATTGACCATCAATATAGCAAAGCCAATAGTTGTCCCTAGACCAATATTACCACTAAAAACAAGGGCATAGACAAAAATTAAAGCAAAAGCATCAACTATTAAAAGAACACCATATTTGAGAAGTGTCGGAAAGATTGAAGCCCCCTGTGAGGGGGCCTCGACCTTTTGCTTCTCAGAAATTGAGGCTGTCATGCCCCTTATTCCGTTGTAATCTCTATTGTGTTGGTGTTGTCATCATAGGTAAATGTGACGGTACTATCAGCATCTAGCACTAAGGGGATGTTGTCGCCACCCGCCACGCCATCAACGCCGTAGTTTTCATCCCATGCTTTATTGATGGCAATCTTGAATTCATATTCGCCTGCTGGAACGTCAATGGTCAGTGTAAAGATACCATCATCACCAGCGACCATCAATGTTTCATCGCAACCGGGATCCCAATCAGTGGCGCAACCTGCTGCTGCCTGATAACTACCGGGCAAGCCAACAATCCGTGCATCCGAGTTCATCAAGCCAATCGCTTCATCAATCTGTGCTTTTGCATTCTCGACTGTTGCGATGGGGTCTTCACCTTGGCTGATGAGTGTTACGGAGTTACCGGCGGCACTCCAAACGGCTGCCATTTCAGGAATCGTTGGCATCGGGACAGCACTCGCACCTGCGGCATTAAAAGCACTCGCTTCTGGCACAACACTGGTATCAACACCTAACCAAGCCGCGCCGCGAGGGTCACGCTCAAATACAGATTGCATAAATTCTGTTGTCGCCACATATTCTGTCAGGAAGATTTCAGCCAGCAATTGATTCTCGCTAAATGCACTGATGAAGAAACCTTGTCCACCAAGGAAGGGTGCGCCATTTTCCAGACCATCTTCGGCACCCGGAAGTGCATCAATGCTGAAGTTAATGCCAGTCTCTTTAATACGCTCAATGTACCAAGGACCTGTGATGAACATCGCTGCTTCGCCATCTTCAAACAAGGCAAATGCCTCATCATCACCTACGTTTGTCGGGGTGAGTCCGGCGGAATACATACCTGCCATCCACTCGGCGGCAGCTTGTCCACCGGGCGTTGCCAAAC
>JAUZRW010000152.1 GCA_030950085.1 Anaerolineae bacterium | reverse complement strand
TAGTGATTCTGTGGAAGAAGCAGAACCAGAGTCTGTTATGCCCCAATTGGAAGCGATTGCAGAAGATGAATTTGACCCCGATGCCTTGTTCGCTTCTGACTTTGATGAGAAGGCTGCTGAAGACCTCTTTAGTTTAGACGCATTGGAAGATTTATCAACCGATGACGGTCAAAAGGGAACGCTCGATTGGGACAGAGCCATCGAACTCGGCATCCTTGACGATTAAGCACCTTAGGCAAAAAACATCTCATTCATAGGGGGCGCACTCCCCTCTCATTCCAAAGACCTTGTTTAACAAAGTACCTCTGTTAAACCTATAGACTCTATTTCACCTTGTCGTTTTGTGTGAGGCACAATGAAACCCCGAAAGGGGCTTTTAGGACACTACAACTGTTTGAATCCTCATATTCGTCTCATAATTTGCAAACTTCGATTTTCGATATCGCCCATATTGGCGTAAAATTAAAAGCAGTCTAAGAACACAACAAGTAAAAGGCGCGATTCGGCACTATGGATATTGGCGCATTAATCAACAATCAATACGAAGTCATTGAACATATCGGGCGTGGCGGGATGGCAGATGTTTGGTCGGCACGTGACCAACGCTTACGGCGTATGGTAGCGATTAAAACCATCGCCGCCGGACTCGCCCAAGATGTAGACCCCATAACGCTCTTCCAGAAAGAAGCTCAAACGATTGCCCAAATGGAGCATCCCCATATTTTGCCCATTTATGATTTTGGGGAATATGACAACAGCTTATATATTGTCATGCGCTATGTGACAGGTGGGTCATTAGAAGACGAATTACAAGATGGCTCTATGGATATGGCTGATATTATGCGCTTAGGCGATGCTGTCGCTAAAGCACTTGATTATGCCCATTCTAATAATATTATTCATCTTGATTTGAAACCGCCTAATATTTTGCTAGACAGTGGTGGGTCGCCCTACTTAGCAGATTTCGGCTTGGCGACGGTACTCGATAAGCAAGGACGGGCGGAAAATCCCGGCAGTGGGACTCTGCTTTATATGGCTCCCGAACAACTGACGAGCGATACGATAGACCATCGCGCTGATGTTTATGCCTTTACGATTATGCTCTTCCATATGATGACGGGGCAACTACCCTTTGAAGGGCGCGTCCCATTAGCCATGCAGCAATTACAAGCTGGCGATACCTTGCCCTATGTGGATGAAATCAACGAAGCAATTCCTCATGAAGTCAATGCCATAGTGCGGAAAGGCACTGAAAAAGACCCGTACAATCGTTATGCCACACATGGCGAAGTGATGGATGCCATAAGAGAAATTGTGCAACCAGCGAGTGCATCGTGGACAGCAACGGGTGCGATTCCAGAATTAGTGTCAGAACCTTATCAACTTGAGACGCAACAGGTCGAAACCAGTGATTCAGCCCTGCTAGAAGCCATTGACTTATATAGCCGAGCGCGTTACAACTGGCAAGCGGGGCAAGGTCGTTTTTTGCTGGGTGTCACGCATTTCATGTTGATGAGTGGTTATTATCAAGATGCTGTGCATTATGGTTTGGCGATTGACCATGAAGGCTACCAAATGCTCTTGCGTGGTGCGCTTGAATATGATTATGAACTAGACTATTGGTGGAAGCAGGTGACAGATGCTGACCGTCGCTGGGTGTGTTTGCACGCGCTACGGAGTGGCAATTCCCCAGCCCGAATCCGCGCATTGTATCGTCTCGAAACATTGCCAGATGATGCGGCGAGTCCTGTTATTCCACGCTTGGTTGCCCAAACCCTAGAAATTGAAGTCGATAACACCGCCAAACGTGCGGCATTAAAGGTACTCGGCACTCGCGCTAAATTGATGAAACGTCCCACCCTGTCGATTAAGACCGAATTTCGGGGACGTTTATTAACCTCTATGACTCGCTTGGGCATCCACATAGGTGAAACAGCACAATGGCAAGAAGCGGTCTATTCGCCAGAAGTCGATACACTCATAGCAGAACAAGCATTTGATGAAGATGCTGATGTCGGGGAATTTGCCGCACGCACCGTTGGCAGAATGCGTTCTCTTGCAGGGGTATCGTATCTCGCGCAAGCACAGGTTAATGGTCGTCATGGCTCATTAGAAGCATTGGCATTTGTTCGTGATGAAGCACCGGCATTGCCGGATGTTGTCTCGCCGCAAGCCCGTTTTTATGCGTGGGTCGCCAATACGGTTCATCGCCTCACAGATAAGCCCTTAGAAGGCATTTTGCGCGTGGTCTTAGCGTTACTTGGCGGCTGGCTTGCGATGGGCGAATTTGTCTATAATGTCTTTCGCAGTGAGCAGTTGTTCACGGCACAGCGTTGGGGAAATACCATTGCTGTCGGGTTGATTTTCGGGGTATTTATTGCGATAACCTACTTAGTCACAGAAGAAATGTCGAGACGCTTACAAGGCTTCTGGACGTGGTGGCAACGCTTACTGGTTTCCGGCTTATTGGGATTTGTGATGGGAACGCTATCCTTCGGCGGTTTCACATGGATGTATTACCAATATACGCCGCCATGGGATATGATGCGAATGGTCGGTATGGCATTAGCTTTTGCCTTCGTTTTGTCGGGTTTGTTAGATTTGCGCGGCTGGCGAGCGATTATTTTAACCACTATCTTGACCTTCACACCGCTTCTCATCACTCATCAGGCATGGTATTTTAGCCAAGAATCAACGATTGTCTTTGTCGCGCCACTCGCTTTATATATTGGCTTATTTGCAGGATGGCGAGCCGCACAATTATCATCACTAACGACACGTTTACAACTACCGGGTGGAACAATTGCTCAGAGTATTGTGGGCATTGTCATTGGCGCTGTCTGGGCGCTTGCAATATGGCTCTATTTCGCAACAGTGCATGACAATATTTTGGCAGGAAATCCGCTAACGTGGGACAGTGTATCGTGGCTATTTCTCGGTATGTTCATGTTTGGGCTTATCATCGCCTATCCACTGGCAAAGCCGCTTCCTGTAACACTCTTAGCGGTGGCAGCACTAGCAGTCTTCTTTGGTATTTATGCCGCGCAAAGTTGGCAATTCTTCGATTACACAGTCACTATTCCTGTATCACCCTTAGAGCCTGTCGCCGAATTTATATACTATAGCGGTATGCCTTTGAGTCCTATCGCACAACAACCCATTTTCCACTTTGATGAAACATCGCATATTTTCTCGGTTGTCTTACCGATGGTCTTTGTGATTGCATTGGGTGTTAATATTCAGCCCCTTTTTGGCGGATGGTGGGCATGGATAGGGTCGCATGAAGGCGAAAAAGTACGGGGCGGCTGGCTCACAAGTATGCTGATTTACACATTAACCGTAACCGCACTGTCTAGCGTCTTGGCATTATTTAGTGCAAAGGTTGATGTGCTATGGGCTTTAGGTTGGAGTTTAGGCACGTTCATTACCTTCATTTTTGCTTTAGCGACCATCCGATGGGCGCGATGGGGCGCTTATGGCTTAGTCGGCAGTGCTGTTGCCTTTGTCTTGGGTGGCTTTTTCTTTGATGCAGTGAATATGCGCTATCACGCGAGTTTAGGTCGTACACCGGAGTTACTGCGTGCTTTCCCAATTGATTTGCCGCTGCTTGACTCTGCGCCAGTATTAACTGCCCTTGTTTTCTGGGCAATATGGTCAGTACTTATTGGCGTGTTCACATGGGGAGCATTGCGACAACGCTTATGGGCAGGGATTGGTCTTGTTGTGATGCTGATTGGCTGGTATATCGTTGCCATATTCACCCCGATTCAGGGAAGCATGGCGGTTTTTGCTATCACCAACGTTGCTTTGTTGTTGTATGCGCTAAAACCCCAAATTGACCAAATGGAAACAGGGCGTTTTAGCTTACCATCTCTATTTCCCAGACCACAACAGACGATAACTCCCAAACACGAGGATGCGATAGCGACGGTACGAGTCGTATCCCCTAATCTTGCTGATAAGTCTGTAAAACAACATCCTGCTAAAGTCGCCAGTGTAGCAAACAAAGAACGTCATCTTTATCACCCTCATATTGAAGATGAACTCGATATGGAAACACATATTATCAACCAAGATGCCAGCTTAACCGACCTAGAAACAGATGAAATCAACCGCCTCTTAGCTGAATCCGATGTTCATGCCGCCGATTTTACGTCTAACGATAATGACAATTCTGAAATGGACACCATCGCGGATGCCGATGAAATCAACCGCCTCTTAGCTGAATCCGATGTTCATGCTGCCGATTTCACGTCTAACGATAATGACAACTCTGAAATGGACACCATTGCTGATGCTGATGAAATCAACCGCCTCTTAGCCGAGTCTGATGTTAATGCCGCTAGTTTTATGCTTGATGAGGAGGATGAACTGAGCGATTCGCAGTTACAAACAGAGATTATGTTCCCGCGTGACGATATCCTAGCTCATAATGCAATTGAAACGGGGTCTGTTGAAGAAGATGATGCAGTTAATGTAGAAGATGGCACAAATTTAGATACAGAACAACTACCCAGTAAGCGCAACCTATCTGATAGTAATATACTAACGACTGAAGATTTGCCTAAAGTCAAGGATTCACAGACCGAAGATGATGACGAAGATAGCGAATAGTCCAATGTTGTTATATCGCGGACGTGAAAATAAGGTCTCTACGATTCAAAGAAGCATCATTCGTAGGGACTGGCTTCTGCCTGTCCGACATAATTCTCTACACACCAAAAAAGATTATTTGTAGCGACAGCATACATGCCATTTGCTGCACACAAAGCCGCGATTCACTGAGATTAGGTTTGCCCGTACAAGCGCCCCCCAAATTCATGTATCAGTTGATTATCAAGGTCGTCGGCATATTCGGAAATGTTCTTAATAATGGAATCAGCTTCTGCTGCATCTAAGCCTGTCAATGGACGCTCGCTGAAAACATAAATGACATCCAAATAGACTCCTAACGAAGCATTCGTCAGTGACAAGTTGAGTTCCAGTAAACGCCGATAAAGCGGCAATAATCCGCCGGGTGGCAGGTGCATCATGGGTGAGAGTACTTGCAAATATTCACGCCCTTGCTGCTCGGCAAGATAAATTTCGATGAGTGCCGACCCACGCTGAAAACTCCAACCGAAACCTTCATCTGTATCCATTTTGGCTTGGTTGGGATTTACACCAATAGATGTCAAAATACGCTCGACTGTTAAGACGTGTTTTTCAAGATTACTGAGTTGTTGCGGTTTCTGATTTTTGCGATTTCCAAACAACATGAATAGCTCCTACAATTCATAGCCACAGCGTAGACAATCTTTTTTATAGAATCCGGCTTGCGAACCACAATTCGGGCAAGGTTGATGGGCTGCCTCCCCGTAGAGTGCAATGAGGTGTGGCTGCGGACGACGGTTGATATCCAGCGATGCCGGTAATGTATTGCCACAGTGTTCGCAATAATTCCCACCAAAAGCCGGGGCGCGACTCATAATCCCACAAGCAGGACAATAAGCTGAATTGCCTGTGAGTTGTGAGAGTTCTTGATGATATTGCTTCACACACTGATAAATTTTGCTGATATGTAAGCCATACATATAGCCGCTAGAGCGACGCGCATCTTTGGTCAACATCCCAACCAACAGATTGTCTGTGCCTGTAAATATCGGGTTGCCACCGGCATCTTTGAGGTGGTTAATCAGGGTTGGAAACCAGTGGATTGCCGTTTGATGGCGCGTTGTTCGCTTTGTACTCCGTAATCCTTGTCCGCTATGGGTAACAGCGATAATGGGCGCATTATCGGGTAGGTTGGGCGATTGGCTAACACTCAACAGGTGGTCAAGTTTGGCGTTGACTTGCAGCAGCGCAAGGTCATATTCTGGGAAGCTACGCACAACTAGCGCATCAATCACCCGTTTATCGAGTAATTCAACTTTGATATTCTGCTCACCGCCAACAATATAGCGCGTTGTCGCAATTAAGCCCTCGCGTGTGACAAAAAATCCTGTTCCTACCCCGTTTGGTCCATTGAGGATACCGACAGTACGTTGTACTTGTTGCAAGTAAATTGCAGGCGCGACACCATATCTACCTGTATCGCCCGTATTAACCGCCTGTCCCTGAACAACGGGAATCATGCCCGATGTATTCCCTGTTGGGGTCTGATGTAAGGGATTTTGTTGCTGCCCATAATTGGGATTCAGTTGCCCCGTAGCGGGTCGTTGTGCTGGCTGTTGCTCTTGTATCGGCGGAAACATAGCTGATGTATCACCTGTCGATTGGTAATACGGGTTTTGTTGCTGCGGCTGTTGTTGCTGACCATAATTAGGATTCAGCTGCCCCGTGCCGGATTGCGGCTCTTGTTGCTGACCATAATTAGGATTCAGTTGTCCCGTGCCGGATTGCGGCTCTTGTACAGGCGGAAACATGCCGGATGTATCGCCCGTCGGTTGATAATACGGATTTGCTGGCTGCTGCTGTTGATAGTCGCCATACTTCGGCTGTATGACTCCGTCACCTTGCCCGACATTTTGGGCTGGCATGGGACGACTACCACCTTGTTGTTGTGCTGGCACTGACCCTGTTCCGCCTTGTTGGTCAGGGAGTTGTTGCGACATCCACCAACTGAGGCGACCACTCACATCTTGATTAGTGGGGTCAGCTTTATTAGCGAGGCGATAGCATTCTATTTTGAATTTAGGGTCATCATTGGTTTCTGCAAGCCACAATAAACCCACTGCCCGTAGGTTAGGCGGTAATTCCACATCTTTCAGCGCAATCCGAATCAGTCGAGCGCCTTCCTCTTTGCTACCTGCTTGGACAGCCTCAATACCCTGTTCTAGGTTACGTGACATGCGATTTCACC
The DNA here is from genome assembly GCA_030950085.1 of Anaerolineae bacterium. Lineage (GTDB taxonomy): Bacteria > Chloroflexota > Anaerolineae > Aggregatilineales > Phototrophicaceae > JAUZRW01. The sequence continues at coordinate 8,970 of JAUZRW010000152.1, read as the reverse complement.
TCACTTTGCTGTGATTTGCATATTTATTATAGCGCATAATATAAATATCGCTCTCAACAAAACTCAATAGCAACCTTCGCTATATTTTCAGAAAATGCTTAACGTAAAGAGGCAGAGGATGGAAGGCGCAAAGAAAAATCTTGAACTTGACTGTCTGAGTCCTCGCGTTCTCTTTATTTCATCTTTTCTTGGCACTCTTGGCGAGTCACAGTCAAACAAGGAATAGGCATTTTCTCGAAATTGGATAGACTAGAACCTCAATCCATACTGAGAGAAAATAACATGACAGAACTCCTTTATTTTGATAATCCACTCATATTTGACTTTACGGCAACGGTGCTTGATGTGATTCCGCAAGAAGAGAAGCTATCTCATGTGGTATTAGATAAGACCTATTTCTACCCGACAGGCGGCGGTCAAGCACACGATATAGGGCGCATTGATGGTCAGGCAGTGGTTGATGTGCGAAAAATTAACGGCTCTGTTATTCATGTCGTGAAAGGCAATATCACGACGGGCAATGTTCACGCACAGGTCGATAAAAATCGACGACTCCGCAATATGCAGGCACATAGCGGACAACATTTATTGTCAGCTGCTTTTCTTCATGTCTTAGAAGCTGAGACCGTCGCTGTCAAGATGAGTCCCGATGCGGCTTCAACGGTTGATATTTCTTTGGGTGAATTGACGACTGACCAAATTGAAGCTGTAGAAACAGTGGCGAATCAGGTCATTATGGAAAATCGCAGCGTGAAGTCGTATTTTCTCGCGCCAAATGACCCGAAATTGGATGTCCTCCGTCGGGCTGTGAAATTCGACAAAGTAGACGGTGATGTTCGGATTGTTGAGATTGATGATTGGGATATGTCAGCTTGTGCTGGAACGCATGTCCCATCAACGGGGATGTTGGGTTTGCTAAAAATCCTCAAAGTCGAAAATTACAAAGGCGGTTCACGAGTGCATTTTCTTGTTGGAATAGCAGCCCTTGAGCAATTCCGTCATGTGCAGCAAGTGGCAAGCGATGTCTCGAACTTGCTTTCGGCGAGTACAAATGATGTTGTTAATCTCGTGCAAAAATTACAAGCTGAACGCCAAATTCTCAGTAAACAAGTCGCAGAATTTCAAGCGGTATTGTTACAAAATGAAAAAGTTGAACTTCTAGATACGGCTGTTGCTGTAGAGCATATTCGGCTCGTAAAAGCAGAGTTTGATAATAAGCCCAACGATGCCCTAAAAACACTCGGTCATTTACTAGGTGGCGAATCCGAAACTGTGGGAGTTTTTGTCAATCGGCAAGGTGCTAATGTGGGTGTCGTGGTGTGTGCATCGGCTGATTCAGGTGTTCATGCTGGCAACTTGCTCAAGGCAATTCTGGCAGATTTTGATGGGCGAGGTGGCGGTGGCGAACCCTATGCACAGGGAATCTGCAAAGGCTTATCCGACACGGCAACATTATTGGCATCTATCGACCCAAAAGTTCGTGAGACACTCATTGAATAAATCTGATTTTGTCGGTGAATTTCATTATTATTCTGGTTGAATCTGTATTTATTACGAAATCGAAATATGTTTTCGGATAATATGTGCTATACTTAGAGGAGCTTTTGTGATACTTGCAGGAGACGTTTCAAAAACAAACACAAGACATTTTGTGAGACAAGCGATATTAATCTCACACAGGGTATGGGTCATAAACTTGCAAGACCACAAATATTACCTGATTTCTGTTCAATAACTTTTTTTACGAACAGCAAACAATTTCATAGATAAGAGATAAGGCGGTTTAACCGTCCCCACCCTACCCTGAACTCATTGGGCGAATCTTTGTGGTTCGCCTTTTTGATTCTGCTAAGGCTGCTAGTATTATGCCCTAGAGTCGCTACTCATCTGTGTTATTAGCTCGGATGGATTGTTCCCACTCAAGCAATTCTTGTACTTTTTCCTCTGTCCAACCATTCTGCCGCATCTCGTCTGCCATATCACTTGGATAGAGGCGTGAACCGGACGCAAGCACAAATTCCCAATAAATACTAAGGAACGAATTTTGTAAATCCATCTCAGGATGTGCATCTGCCACTTCTTGATATGAAACAAAGACATCTTCCCCAGTATACGGGTTCTCAAATGTTTCGCCTGCCACGTCCGAAGCAAGGTCGTTAGCGAAACTCCCCTCACCGGGCGGTTCTGACCAAGATGGGTCGTCGCGTGGGATAAGTTTAATTGTTGTCGTAACTGTTCCCGGATGACCTTGCCAAGTAACTGCTTGACGATGTTGAATAGGCATTGCTTTCTCCTGCATCAAAACTTCAATATGGCTGCTTGACCAACTTCGGAATTAGCGGCGTGAAATGCTTCATGTTGCGCGTGTATAGTGGCAAATTCAGACGATGTGCAGGTGCAGCGATTAGGCAGTCGGTCAGGTCAACGTTATCTGTCAGGCTATGACGAATCAACTGCCTTGTTGACCATATGAAATCTGCTTGTGTATGTTCTATCATTGCAAAACGTTTCATCAATTTCAGTACGTCGCGCTGGTTTCGCCTATCTGTTGCACCCTGAATTACTTCCATATAAACCACGCGACATATACCCGGCTCTGTCTGAGTCACTATCCATTTCAGAGCAGGTTGATAGCCACGCAACAAATCAACAATGATGTTTGTATCAAGCAGACAATCTACCACTGTCTACGCTCCCGACGTTTACGACGCATTTCCTCGACAAAGGCGACACTATCTTCAATGCCTCTATCAGACCACGCGCCAATCTCATCGGCTGCCGCAATTTCCGCGCCAGATTGGGGGTCTGATTGCATCAATTCTTCAATTTCTTCATCTGTCCATATCTCTTGCTTGATAGGCACTTCAATCAAGACATCGCCCACCTGCCATCCATCAGGCAATTCAGCCTCAATACGCCCATCGACAGTTATCCGCCCTTTGATAATTTTAGTTATCATTTCTTATCAGCCTTCTTCTCTTTATAACTATCCACCCAGCGCACGGCTTTGTGGTAAGCAGAAATTATCTTTGCGACCTTATCCCGATTCGTGTCATCGGACAGGACGCGCATTGTTCGGATGAAGATTTTATCCATTAGCCCAAAATAGCCAGATGCTTTATAAGATTTGACCTTATCTGTTACTTGGCTACGCTGCATAGCCTCCATCTGCTCAATCAGCAAATCGAATTCATCTAAGACCTCAAGGTCATTGACATCAACGCGCAGTACACCCAAGTTCGGCACATTGAATTGCACCAGTACCACATTATTCCGCATCTCACGGGTAATCTGACCTTCTGTACCCCTTGGGATTTTGACAATAATTTCTGTATCAGGGATATACGCATCTAAATTATGGCGTGCAAAAACAGGAACAGCCACTGAGTTTCCTTTCAAAATTTTCAGTAAACGCCGAAACATATTCTGTATCAACTATCATTTTTTCGCAAAAATTATGTATCCCAAATCCTGTACCTATCTCTTACCTTGCGCCTTGCCTCTAAAATTACATCCTCACAGGCACTTTCAGCCGCTTCTTGCGACTCTGCCCAACCGACTTTCAGCACACGTCTCGTCTTGGATTGATAAACACCCCAAGACCATTTATCCCCAGCCTGACGAATACTCTTACGGTAAGCTGCAACAGGTCGAATCTTGGGTGGCGGCGCTCGTTCAGGTACAGGCGGCGGTGGCTTCAAGGGCTTTTTCTTGCGCCGTTCAATCACCTTTTGAATCAATTCAGGATTTTCTTCAACCCACTTTTCAACCCGTTCGCGCAGATAAAGTCTCATTGGGGCTGCCGAACTATAATGTGGATTTCTAGTAATTTTATCTGGTTCGCCCAATTTCTTAATCAGCGAATCAGTCATATTGTAATCATGCTTCATCGTAAATTTGGTAATGTAATCGCTCATGGTACTGCCTTCTACTCAGTACGGTTGCTGCACTAATTTCGGAATCAGTGGTGCGAAATGCTTCGTGTTGCGCGTGTATAAATGCAAATTCAAACGAAAAGCAGGGGCAGCAATTAAGGCATCGGTCAAATCAACATTGTGACTGAGATTAAAAGTCTTTAACTGTTGCATCGCCCATTTCTGATCATCCCCCGTTAGATAAACTATCTGAAAACGAGCCAACAAACCATCTAATGCTCGCTGCCGTTTCTTATCTGGCGCACCTTCAATGACTTCCATCCATACAATTGGTGTAATTGCAAATAGAAGCTGTCGATTGGAAGTGAACCAGTTGATAGCAGGTGTATAACCCCGATAAGCATCAATAATCACAGAAGTATCGACTATTCCATCCAACGTTTTAGCCTTTCTTCGCGGCGCTTACGACGTTGCTCTGCGACCCATTCAGCACTATCACCTATTTCCCAATCTGCACCACTTCCAACTAAACCTGAATCTAAGATTTCGCCTAATGTTTGTCCTTGAAATTCAAGTGCTATATCTAATCCTTCGTCTATACGTTCCATCTCATTTGCGGGAAGTAAAATTTCAATTTCGCCCGGTTGCCAATTGTCGGGCAAATCAACCTTGATTTCACCCTCTTTAGTTAAAATCCCTTTTAGGCGAATGATAGCCACCATAATCGTATCTCCTCATTGTTTTCTATCTATATTGTACATCACAAATTCTCATTCTATGTTCTAACAGATGTTCAACATACAGCGCGTGATTCGTGCTATGCTGTGTTCAGGCTATCGTGCAACCATTGAGAAAGAACTTCGCTCATCTGCAATATTCATCGCTGGATTCACTCACCCTCAATAACCTGCCATCCAACCAAAATCAAACATAAAATACTTATTATTGGACTATAATCCAATTATGGCAGCGTTATTCAAAGGTAAAAACTCATGATAGAAATTGGCTCATCCCTACTCATTATTATCACGTTTCTTGCCATGATAGGCAGTCTGCTACTGATATTAATTCCGGCAGTTCCCGTGACCTCATTGGAATGGGCAATTGCCCTCATTTTCGGTGTGCTAACAGGGTTTGAACGCTTCACACCCTTGGCAGCCATACTCGTCACAGGTTTGATGATATTGGGGTCAACATCGGGGCTATGGTTGCCCTTTGTGGGGATGCGCGGACGACAAATCTCTTGCTTCGGCATGATTGCCTTTTTTATCGGTATGGCAATTGGTTCATCACTTATCCCGATTCCATTTCTTGGCACAATCATCGGGGGTGTTATCGCGGTCATGCTGGTTGAATATCTGCGAATTGGCAAGGCAAAAGAGGCTGTTGCCAGTGGTAAATCGGCATTACGCATGGTTATTTATGGCATGATAGCGGAATTTGTCTTTGCGACAGCCATCATCGTAACAACAATGGCTTCTATCCTCATGACGGGTTAAAAATTAGTAACAGTTCACCTATCCATGAGAAAATGCCTAAAAATTCACCACGAAGGCGCGAAGGACACGAAGATAGGGTCAAAAAAGGCAAATTGCAGGGACTGGCTTCTGCCTGTCCGAAGGAATCTCACGGATAGCTGAATAGATACAAAAATTAGAAGCGTTCCAATATCAAATTACGATAGCCATCGACTCGTGCAGACCAGCCCTGTGCCACATAAACGGTGCTATCAAGTTGGAAAATCAAAGCCTCGCCGCTAAAACGCATTCCGGGATGCAATTCGGCGCGGTCATAGAGTGCCATAAACCCGCCGAGTGGTGATTTTTTATCCCCAAGATAAGCGGTTCTCGCATCTGCTATACCGAGTTTTTCTGGCACAATGTCCGGCTTGATGACTTTACCAATTGCTTGTAAACGCATATTCACAATCTCCACCCGCCGATTTTCTAGGGCATGACCATACGTTTGAGCGTGAATAGTATGAAAATCTTCTATCACATTGGCAGCGAAAGGAACAGTTAATTCATAGGCTTGTCCTTCATAGCGCATATCAAGGAAAACCTCAAAATCCATATCATCGTCGGCAACCCCTTCACGGCGTAAATCATCGCGCCCTAAAGCCAAAATTTCAGCTTGCATCGCTCGCAGACGGGCAATCAAATCTCGACTCGCCCGTACAAGAATGGGCAAACTATGGTCTACTTTGACATCGGCAACCAGCAAACCCAAGGCACACAGGACACCCGGATAACGCGGAATCAGCACCCGTGACATATCCAACCTTTGGGCAACGTCACAAGCATGTAAGGGACCCGCACCGCCGAAAGCGACCAGTGTAAAATCACGCGGGTCGAAGCCTCGTGCAACAGAAACGCGCCGCAACGCACGGTCAATATTCACGTTGGCAACTTCAATCACGCCCTTTGCAGCCTGTATCACATCCATCTTGATTTGCTTCGCCATCTTCTTAAAAGCGGACTCAGCCTTCTTTAACTTCAATGCCATTGTGCCACCGAGAAAATGGTCGGGGTCAAGTCGCCCTAAGATGGCATTCGCATCACTGACTGTAATTTGCTTGCCACCCTGCCCATAGACAATCGGACCCGGTGCTGCGCCGGCGCTTTCGGGACCCACACGTAATGCACCACCCGCATCGACTCGTGCAATACTACCGCCTCCTGCCCCTATGGTCTCAATATCCAGAAAACGCGAACGTAACGGCAAGCCATCAATCTCAGAGCTTGATGAAATCTGCGGTTGTCCGGGGCAAAGAGCAACGTCAGTGGATGTCCCCCCCATATCAAAGGTGATAATGTGGTCAAAACCAGCCAGTTTCGAGAGATGAAATGCCCCTATCACCCCAGCCGCCGGACCACTCAATGCTGTATCAAGTGCCTGTTCACGCACACGCGCCGCACTCATGACACCCCCATCACTTTTCATGATTCGCAGCGACGCTTTTGGCGGTAATTCATCTTCAAGCTGCGTGATATAGCGTGCCATTGTCGGGCGCACATAAGCCTCTAGTGCAATCGTGCTGGCACGTTCGTACTCACGGAATTCTGGTAATACATCGGCTGATAATACAACCTGCCAATTTTCGACTAGACCACGCTCTAAAATACGGCGACGCACTTGTTCCTCATGTTGTGGATTAATGAAGCTATAGAGAAAACACACGGCAATCGCATCAATATCTTGCTGGGCAATGTTGTCTAATACGGCATCGACAGCCTCTGTATCTAAGGGCTGTAGCACTTCGCCACGAAAATCGAGACGTTCGGGGACTTCATAGCATAAATCACGCGAGATTAAAGGAGTCGGTAGGGTGGGATGCAGGGCATACAGTTCAGGACGATTTTGTCGCCCGATGAAGAGCAAATCACGGAAACCCTGTGTTGTAATGAAGGCGACTTTTGCGCCCTTGCGTTCAAGAATGGCATTAGTGGCAACAGTTGAACCATGTGCGACCTGTTGCAAAGCAGACAATCCGCTCGGCGTGATTATCTCTAGCCCATCTAACATAGCACGCGCCGGATTATCGGGGGTACTGAGTAACTTATGGATTTGCAGACGACCATTCTGGCTTAATACTAAGTCTGTGAATGTGCCGCCAATATCAACACCAACCAGCATTGTGTTATCTTTCCTCAACAGGTCAAAATAATGTGAGGATTATAACACCAATGAGGCATTACATCGCTACACCAATTAGGATTGTAACCATGTACGGGCTTTATTTTCATCCGTGAAGAACTGCACAGTTAACGGCGGCTCAAAAAGCTCTGCCATCATACTATAAACATCCAGTACGACTGTTTCAGGGCTACGGAGATACGCCATTTTCACACGGGGAGCATCAAGACTAGGATAATGACGGTTGTAATCACTTAGGATTTCAAACAGGTAGCGAATCGGCAGATTAACAGCCTCGCGTGCATCCATTAGCAAGTTGATATGCCCCTTGTTATACCAAGATTGGGCAAGTTGCAATTGCTCAATGTGCTTTGCCCATGCTTGCACCGCCTCACGACCATCATCATGAAATAGAAATTCATGAGATTTTTCGGACACGACTTGATGTTCGCAAAGGGCATTCTTAACAGGTTGACTCATTGTCATTCTCGCCGATTTTGGTGTGAACTATAGCATTAGTATAGAGCCAAATCATCGTGACAAGAATTAACCTTTTTGCTAGATTGCCTCTGATATAGTTCTGATAAACCTCATACACAAATCCTATAGTCCTCATAAGTAATTCATATATTTGCCGCATATGCTAATGACAATAACGCAATCAAGAGAAAAATCAAATTTATCTGGGAGGAAATTATGCTAATCCGTCGTACACCTACAAAAGTCTTTGGAAACATCATTGATGAATGGAATCGGGCAGTTGAAGATAAGGCGAATGGTCTTGCCTTGGCGCTAGATGTGCATGAGAACGATGACGCATACACGGTTGTCGCAGATATACCCGGTGTCAGCACCGATGATATTAGTATTCAACTCCATGAAGATGTCCTGACTATTAGTGCTGAGACAAATCAGGAAAAAAGTGAAAGCAACGGCAACGTTCTCATCCAAGAACGGCATTATGGCAAAATCAGCCGCAGCCTGCGCTTCCCTATCCATGTTAACAGAACCAATGTCGAAGCCGATTATAACAACGGCGTGCTAACCATCAGTGTTCCAAAAGCAGAAGATGTGAAACCGCATCGCATTGCTATCAACACTCGTAGCAAGTAAACAATCTAGCTGGGCTTTTTTGTCCCGATGTTCTCCCCTTACGAAACCGTCGGATTTTTTATCTGGCGGTTTTGCGTTTTAATGGCGCACCACGACGACACAAAGAACACAAAGAATTAAAGATTCAGATATAGATAAAACCGTCTGTACCTTCTACACTAGCCCCATGATACATACAGAGAAACCGACACGAACTATGCAACACTTGAGATTGATGTCCGCGATTTTAGGCGCATTGGGGGTTGGGATTGGGGCATTCGGCGCACATGGTCTAGCGGCAAGGCTTGAGGCAAACGGGCGCGGCGATACATTTCGTACTGCGACCTTCTATCATCTGATTCATGTG
>JAUZRW010000151.1 GCA_030950085.1 Anaerolineae bacterium | reverse complement strand
CTTTCTACTCGCTGTTATTTACTAACTCAGCTTTTTAACGAAAGTCTTCTCTTTTTGCAAATATAGCCAAAGTCTAGAGACGAGATGTATCTCGTCCCTACAGTCCAGAATGGTTTTGTAGGGACAGCATACATGCCTTCTGTCACGATTCTCACGCGAAGGTGAATCAATACAATTTTTGCCACTTGAGGCTGACGTAACGTCATAGTGTACAGTGTGGCGACAAGTATCAAAAACGAGAAAGGACATCTTGTGCAAGCAAGCATCAAAAAAGAAGACGGCAAGCGTGGTGCAGGAGGCAGTCGATTAGGATTGCGGCGTGCCATCGCTTATTTAGCAAAGCAAAAACGAACAGCTCTGTTGGCATATGGGGCGTTAGTTATCGCTACCCTCGCCCAACTCGCTGTCCCTAAACTGGTACAAAATATGATAGATGTGGTCACAGAAGGCTTCGCTGCCAATACGATTTTAGGGCTGCCCGACTTTGTACAAGGTGTGGCTGCCGAGCGTATGGGACTCAATATTGAGGATTTGAGCAATATACAGGCGAATAGTGTGCAATGGCTGATTAACGGCGCACTTATCATTGTGGCATTTGCTGTTGTGCGAGCCGCCTTTGCCTTTGTGCAAACCTATATGGCAGAGACCACTTCGCAGGGTATCGCTTTCGACTTTCGTAATGAGATTTTTACGAAGTTGCAGCGTCTCTCATTTAGTTATTATGACCGTAATCAAACGGGTCAATTGATGATTCGGGCGACGGATGATGTCGAAAAAGTGCGACTATTCATTGCACAGGGTCTCATCTTAACGGTGCAAGCCTTCTTGCTATTGATTGCAACGCTGGTGATTTTATTTTTCACCAATTGGAAACTGACACTGGTGATTCTGCCGATTTTGCCACTCGCCCTTGTGTTATTCATGATATTTGGCTCTCTAGCACAACCCCTATTCACGGCAATCCAACAGAAACTTGCGGCACTGAACACCGTTTTGCAAGAAGGCTTGGCTGGTATCAAAGTGGTCAAAGCCTTCAACCGCCAAGACTATGAACAACAACGTTTCGATAAGGCGGCTGATAACCTTTTTGCCCAGAGTATCGCTATTGCCCGTACTTTTTCATTCTTGTTTCCAGTGATTTTTACATTGGCTCAGATTGGCTCAGTGGCGATTCTATACTTTGGGGGTCGTCAAATCGTAGATGGCACACTGACTATCGGGCAGTATCAAGAATTCAATTTGTACTTGCTCTATATTTTCTTCCCACTGGGGCAATTGGGCTTCATCATTTCGTTGATGGCACAAGCCTCAGCATCTGCCAAACGTATCTTTGAAATTTTGGATGCTAAGAGCGATGTTGAAAATAAGCCAGATGCCATTGAACTGCCGCCCATTCAAGGGCATGTCGAATTTAAGAATGTGACCTTCCGCTACTTTGAATCGAGCGACAATGTGCTAACCGATGTGAGTTTTAGTGCCAAACCCGGCGAGACCATCGCCCTACTTGGCGCAACAGGGAGTGGTAAAACGTCGATTATTAACCTGATTCCGCGTTTCTATGATACCTCAGAAGGCGCTATCTTGATTGATGGGCATGATGTCCGTGATGTCACACTGGATAGTTTGCGCTCTCAAATTGGGATTGTCTTGCAAGAAACGAATCTCTTTGGTGGGACTATCCGCGACAATATTGCTTTTGGTCGCCCTGATGCCTCAATCGAAGAAGTAGAAGAAGCCGCGAGAGCCGCCGCCGCCCATGACTTCATTAAGGGTTTCGCCGAAGGCTATGATACTCCTGTCGGTGAACGTGGCACAACACTATCTGGCGGACAAAAACAACGGATTGCGATAGCCCGTGCATTATTGTTAAATCCGCATCTCTTGATTTTGGATGACTCGACGAGCAGTGTTGACCTTGTAACTGAGTACAAAATCCAGAAAGCACTCGATAATCTGATGGCAGGTCATACGAGTTTCGTGATTGCACAGCGCATCAGCACTGTTCTCAATGCGAGTCAAATTATTGTGCTGGATAAAGGCAAAGTCGTTGCTATCGGCAAACATCAGGACTTGTTAGAGCGTGATGCCATTTACGCCGAAATCTATAATTCACAACTTGTCGGCGATGTTGAAATTGAGGAGGGAAATTAGCCATGATGGGAATGGATGGTGGTCGTCGAATTTTTGAGCGCGAGACGGTCAAGCCAAAAAATCTTAGCGCGACACTTGGACGCTTTGCGACTTATTTTAAGCGATATTGGTATGCCCTTGTGCTGGTCTTGTTTTTGACGATTTTCAACACATGGACACAGGTATACGCTCCGAAATTGACGGGGCAAGCGATTGATTGTTACATCTTCAATGCGGCAGAACTCGCACAAACGCAAGCCTTTTTGAGTGGTGCGGATGCTGGCGATGCCGTTGTCGATTCGTGTTGGTATACAGATGATGATGCTGGCACAATCACGGCACGTATCAATGCTGATGACAGTATTGCCCAAGACGATAAAGCGAGTGCCATTACGTCTGCCAAAATAGCTGGCTTGGGGCAACTGGTCTTGCTATTAGTTGGATTATTCATTGTCGGTGCTGTCATCAACGGAATCGCATTCTTCATGATGTCGTGGACAGGTCATAATGTGTTGCGTGCTATTCGCAAAGATTTATTCCGCCATATGAATCGCCTCTCGCTCAGTTTTTATAATAAAAATGAGGCAGGCGATATTATGAGCCGTATCACCAACGATACCGATACCATTCAACAGGTATTCAGCTTTGCATTGTTGAGTGTG
>JAUZRW010000150.1 GCA_030950085.1 Anaerolineae bacterium | reverse complement strand
TTTCAGATTGTACCATCTTTTCTCAATTTCCGTTACAATACCCCTGAGCAGTTACGTTGGTTCAAGCATATGACAATGTGCATAGAGATAAGGATGGGTGGGTTTCGCTTATTGATATCAAAGAAGAAATGAAAATGCTTGATACCGAATTTGCGTCAAGTGATTATCAGAATACCCGACGGCTTGCAGAAAAAGTTATATTATTAACTGAGACTTTTCCTAGCGGCATAATTGAAGTAGATGAAAAATTAGATAGTAAGCCAGTCATTCATCACATTCGAATAGATACTGATACTTTCAGGTTTATTGAGGCTTATAAACAAGCACCAATTAGAGAACAAGGCGGATGGGTATTATTAACTTATATTGGGCAAGAACTAAAGAAACGATTAGCATATGAAAATGGCTTTACTTATCACGGTGTTAAAAAGAGCCAGCTTTTGAAATTTGTTAATGAGATTGTACAGGCTTATCCCAAGTTTATTAAAATTCGCAAAAAGACGAATGGGAAATCAGAGATTTACCGTGTTCGGGTGAAACTATGACTCTATCGTGCGATGCGTCCAATTATTTACTCATGTTACGCACCGAACCTAATCTTGGTAGGGGAGTGCCTGTGTGCGCTCCCGAACGGGCGACCACATAGGGTTCGCCCCTACGAATAAAATGCCTTTTGCGTAAGGTGAGTTATTTATCAACTACAGTGCAAAACATCCTCTCTAGGAAATCAATCCCCCCTCTGCTACAATGCGTCGGATTAACCGAAGACCAATGGGTTATTCGTCCAACCCATTTGGCGACAATCTGAGAGGGACGCTTCAATGCCACTTTCTAAAGACGAAAAACTTGAAGTTATTGCTGAATATGGTCGTTTTGAAAACGATACAGGGTCTCCTGAAGTACAAGTTGCATTATTGACTCGTCGTATTTTGCAATTAACTGACCACTTGCGTACACACAAACATGATGAACATTCTCGTCGTGGCTTGCTTAAATTAGTCGGGCAACGCCGCCGTCATCTGAAATATATCAGCCACAAAGACCCGGCAGGTTATCGCAGTTTGATTAAACGTCTAGGTTTGCGTCGATAAGTGTACGTGTAAATTGCAAGAGGTGGTACAATAATACAGAAGATAACCAATGGTTGTGGTATTGTTGCCATAATACTGTGTTATTTTTCTGTCACACCTGTTGTATTCGTTTGCTCGGTGTGCTTAGGAATTGGGGCATGAGATTAGGTGCAATTTGTGTACCTTGTTTCACTCACCAATCCCTACCACCGAGTTTTCTTTTTATGTGAAGTTTACGGAGGTATTCCGCAATAATGGCTGAAATAGCTGCAAATACAGTACATACCTATACTGTGATGATGGGTGGTAAAGAAATTACCATCGAAACTGGCAAACTAGCGATGCAAGCTGGTGGTGCTGTGACAATTCGTGTGGGCGATACGATGCTCTTTTGTAGCGCCACAATGAGCAGAAACGTGCGCGAAGGTCTGGACTTTTTCCCACTTTCTGTCGATTACGAAGAAAAACTCTATGCGGGTGGACGTATCCCCGGTAGCTTTGGACGGCGCGAAGCACGCCCGTCTGACCGTGCCATCTTAATTTCGCGTGTGATTGACCGCACATTGCGCCCGTTATTCCCTAATGGGATGCGTAATGAAGTCCAAATTATCTTAACGTCATTTTCACATGACCAAGAACATCAAGATGATATGCTGGGAATCATCGCTGCAAGTACCGCGATTTTGATTAGTGATATCCCATGGAATGGTCCCGTAGCGGGTTCACGGATTGGTTTAATTGATGGCGAATTGGTGGTTAATCCGACGATTAGCGCCATGCTAGATAGCAGCCTAGATTTGCGAGTTTCTGGCACAGTTGATTCTATCAACATGGTAGAATGTAGTGCGAATGAAGTTGATGAAGAGACTATGTTGCGTGCCATGAAGCTGGCACATGAATCAATGCAACCTGTCTTAGAACTTCAAAACCAGATACGTGAAGAAATCGGCAAAGAAAAAACTGAATACGTTGAAGCGAAAATTGCTGAAGAAGTCGTTAGCGAAGTGAGTCAACGGGTACAAGATGATGTGAAGCGTATCACTGCTGAAACGACAGACCGTCATGACCGTAAAGTTGCCATGTCCGAGCTGGAAGCGGCTGTCATTGCTGAATATGAAGAGAAAAATGCGGCATCGCTGGCAGCAGACCCAATGGCAGCAGTGACGAGCATCAAAGATGTCAAAGCAGTCATAAACAATGTTCTCAAAGCGGAAACGCGCCGTCGCATTGTAGAAGAGGGTATTCGTCCTGACGGGCGTGATACACGGACTATTCGTGAACTCTCGGCAGAAATTGACTTAATCCCCCGTGTACACGGTTCGGGCTTGTTCCAGCGTGGCATGACACAAGTGCTGACAATTGCAACACTCGGTACGCCGCGTGATTCGCAAATGTTGGATGGCTTGGGCAATAATGATAATAAACGTTACATGCACCACTATAACTTCCCCCCCTATAGCACGGGCGAGACATGGTTTTTGCGGGGTCCAAAACGCCGTGAAATTGGTCATGGCACATTGGCGGAATATGCTTTGCTGCCGATGATTCCTGATGAAAAAGATTTCCCTTATACCATTCGCCTCGTGAGTGAGGTCATGAGTTCTAACGGCAGTACCTCAATGGCGAGTGTTTGCGGTAGCACGCTCTCGCTGATGGATGCCGGTGTGCCGATTAAGAATCCGGTGGCGGGTATTGCTATGGGGCTTATCAAAGAAGGTGACGGTGTTGCAGTTTTGACGGATATTCAAGGCTTGGAAGACCATATTGGCGATATGGATTTCAAAGTTGCTGGTACAGCTAATGGTATCACAGCCTTACAAATGGATATCAAGATTTCTGGCTTGCCGGATGAAGTCATGGAACAAGCACTCGCACAAGCACACGAAGCACGCCAGCAAATTCTGGCAGTGATGCAAACAGCAATCGCAGAACCACGCGCTGATTTGAAAGATGATGCGCCGCGTATGGTTACAGTGAAAATTGACCCTGAAAAAATTGGTAATATTATCGGACCCGGTGGTAAAACAGTTCGAGGTATCCAAGATGCACACAAGGTCAAAATCGATATTTCTGAGGAAGGTCTTGTCTTCATCGCAGGTGCAGATGGTCCGTCGGTTTATCTCGCCCAAGATAAAGTTCGTGGTCTGACAGAAGAAGCTGAACGTGGTCAGGTTTATACAGGCAAGATTACGCGAGTCGAAGGTTATGGCGTTTTTGTAGAATTCTTGCCCGGTAAAGAAGGCTTGGTACACGTTTCACAACTGGCAGATTACCGCATCCCATCAGTCGAAGCTGAATTCAGTATTGATGATGAAATCATGGTTATGGTGACTGATATTGACAATCAAGGGCGCGTGCGTCTGAGTCGTCAGGCTGTGCTAGAAGGTTGGACAATAGAAGAAGCCCGTGAGAAAGATATGGGTATCGGTAGTGGTGGCGGCAGTCGCGGAGGCAATCGTGGCGGAGACCGTCGTGGTGGTGGCAATCGCGGTGGCGGAGACCGTCGCGGCGGTGGCAATCGTAGTGGTGGCAATCGTCGTAATGACTAAGCCATAGTAACTTTTGATATTTTGAACGCCGTATTACACTAATACGGCGTTTTGATTTAAGGTAAGGGGGATAAACTGACAATCAAACAAATTACTTGAGCATTTCTTTCTGAGTGTTTACCATCTCTTCAGAGATAGAAGTATCGCGTGCAACGATGAATTCTAGTGCTTTATCTAATGTGTTGACATATGTGAAACGTAATTTCATCCAATTTGAGACCACGGCGCTAATCATACGGACTAGCTTGTTATCACCAACGAGGATAACCCATCCTGCGTTACGTGCCTTTTCGCCATAAGCTCCTTTGTAAGTGGCGAGTCGAATTGGAAATGATTCCACATCAGAAATATCTGCAATAAGATGGACAAGCGGTGTATCGACAGATTCTGACATTTCCTTTCCAGTTACATACTGATATTGAACATCTTCTAAGGTGACTTTACCAGAGTAACGTGCAAACATAATGTGGTTTTCGATTAACCAGTTAATTTCAACAGGCATTAGCTTATTCCCAATCAGCGTTTAATAGCAATTATACACTTATTATATATCAGTAAGCTAGTCACTTGTCGAGTATTTCTTAACTGTTTACCTAGTCAGAAGACTTGGTGAGAGTTTATTTGGGCGAAGTGGTATTTTGCTGTCGCTGATGAAAACCCTTCATGTTTTTGTGGAGTCCGAAAAGTTTTTAGAATTCCATCGTAAGGGCATAGCGCGCTATGCCCCTACAAAACCGAGATTTTATTTCCAATTACTTTCCAGATTCTACATTTATTTGTATGGTAAAGATATTAGAATAAGAGATATTGGTACAAGATTAGGGTAATATCATGCTCCAAGAATTTATTGAGGCTATGGTGAAGCATCTACCACCGAGTTCTTCTGAATTGCACTTGCTTGATATCGGCGGTGTTGTGGGTGAGAAATTATCGACTCTGCGTCATGACTTATCCATTGAAGTTGCCTCTTTGTATATACCGCATTGGTCGCTATCTGCCAATAGCGTTGATGCTGTGCTTGCCTACGATATCTATCTATCGGACGACCTACTATCCGCCGTCCAAAATGTGATGCGCCCCGGTGGGCGTTTCATTGTGGTCAACCCGATGAATTCTGTTGATGAACAGTATGTCACGAAATTAGAAAATGCTGGGTATGTCCGAATTCTGGTTGAAGCGGCATTGATTCCACCGTCAGGGGTTTTGATTCGGGGCGAAAAAGCCCATAATACCGATGATACCTTAGAGCGGGTCGAGCAAGTCGCTACGGCTGATGATGATTTGCTCAATTTAGATACTTATCGCGGACGCTACATTCATTTATTAGTTCGGCAATCGCCTAACAAACCTGCTTGGAAACTTGCACCGGATGAAACAGTCCAATGGCACGCTACCGCCATTGAAGATAACGGCGAAATACGATTACTCGCCTTTAGTAGTTTGCCCAAAGCGGTCAATTTTATGCAGTCTGCCGTGATACAAGATATCATCCGCGATGTGAATAAAGTCGGGAAATTCAGCCTAGAAACAGCCCGTATATGGACAAACCCTGTGTTGCTCAATCCAACATTGGCGAGTGTCAGGTCGTATACAGTGCTACAAATTGCCATTGACCCGACGACAGCAGAATTGCCAGATGAATAGACGGGAAAAGCGAAACAGTGTAACATAACTATATAGACAGGTTACGTTTTGATTCCGTTACAGTATTAATGAGATAACTCATCTATATATTATAGTAAAAATAAATCCGCTACCTTGGTTGAGGGGAAATGACAA
The DNA here is from genome assembly GCA_030950085.1 of Anaerolineae bacterium. Taxonomy (GTDB): domain Bacteria; phylum Chloroflexota; class Anaerolineae; order Aggregatilineales; family Phototrophicaceae; genus JAUZRW01. The sequence continues at coordinate 2,446 of JAUZRW010000150.1, read as the reverse complement.
TGACAATAAAAAGCAAGCCGATTCCAGAAATGAATGCAGAGGAATACTTTGACTATTTGCTAACGCTGACACAAGAAGAATTTATGCGAGCCGTTGCCCATGATATTCGGAAAGTTGTGAGTGTGGTACATGGTTATTTGTCGTTAATTGAACTCGATGTTGCCGAAGACACTATTGAAGCAGAGAAGCTGGAATTTTATGTCAAGGAAATGTCCGCAATGCTGACAAAAGCCTATCTGTACCTCGATACTTCTGAGGATGCCTATTACGAACGAGATTAGATAATTTCAGTGAATAACAAATCCGAAGCTATCATTTTAGATCCTAACGGACGCGATATATCACGTCCCTACAGGTCAAAAGGTGTCATTTGTAGGGATGGCATCCATGTTGCACGCCGCAAAATATAGACAAACGAATGACCATAACCCTAACTGACCTCGCATTTTTACAATCCGAAACAGGCGAAAAGCTACTTGCTGACCTCGCAGGTGAAGACCTTTCCGAAAAGCACGCGCTGAAATTAATTACCACACTGCGAAAAATGTATTCTCAAGAACAAGTCAGTGCTGCCTTGACGATGGCAAAATTACGCCTGAAAGCGGTACATAAATTCGGCCCAGATGCGTCGCAGCTATTTTTCACAGACGATGCTTTACAGCAAGCGAGTGACCCCCTTGTTCGGCAATATCGGGCGCAAAACATCGAAGGAAAACGTATTTTGGATGTTTGTAGCAGTATCGGCGCGGATAGTCTCGCTTTTGCACAAGCGGGCGCAATCGTACAGGGACTCGATATTGACCCCGTGCGAATCGCTATTGCCCGTCATAATGCCCATAAATTGGTGTGTGATGCCACATTCACTATGGTTGATGTCACACAAGGCATTGCTGACGACTATGACCTCATTTTCTTTGACCCTGCCCGACGTGATAAACACGGTAAGCGCATTTACAATGTGGAAGGCTATATTCCGCCACTATCGCTCATCGAAAAATGGCACGCGCCGCAAATCATGGTCAAACTTGCGCCGAGTGTCGATATCTCACAAATCACAAAATATGGTGGCGAAGTCCAATTTATCAGCGTCAATGGTGATATGAAAGAGGCAGTCTTACACGTTGACGGCAATACAGGCTTGACGGCGGTTTTGCTGTCTCATGATGCTGTCAATATCTGGCATAGACAAGATAAAGAACCTGATGTTCCGATAACAGAGCCGCAAGGCTGGTTATGCGAACCTGACCCCTCGATTTTACGGGCGAAACTGGTCAAAGATATTGCATATGAATATCGAGGTGCGATGCTTGATGAAACGATTGCTTACTTCACCACTGCCGAAAAACCAAATTCCGTGTGGATTCGCGCTTGGCAAATCATCGACTGGATGCCGTTTAACCTGAAAAAACTACGTGCTTATCTACGAAGCCGCAATATGGGTACTATCACAGTGAAAAAGCGCGGTTCGCCTATCACCCCCGAAGAACTCATCCGCAAACTGAAACTCACAGGCGATAATGCTTGCACACTTGTGTTGACCCAATACAATCGTGAACCAATTGTACTGCTGTGTCATAATTTCATCTGATTTTTTGGTATTTGGACACGATTCCCGTATAATCAACGAAATTTGTTATCACGGAAGCCTGAACCTGCTGGAAGGGTGCATGATATGGCAATGCCACAAAGCTATAAGCGACTGACATGGGACGATGTTGACCGCCTCATTGATATACTACTGCCACAATTAGAGGCTGTGGGCCCGTTTCAGGCAATGGTCATGATTACACGCGGCGGAGTTATTCCCGGTGGATTGCTGGCGGAGGCTTTGAACATTCAGCACTTGCTGACGGCTGCGGTTGATTTTCCATCAACTGAAAGTGCAGGCTTGATGTCATGGCCTAAATTTTTGCAATTCCCGAAAGAAGATTTATTGGAAGGTCGGCGCACGCTGATTGTCGATGATGTCTGGGGGAGTGGTCGCACAAGTACCTCCGTCCGTGAACGAGTCGCGGGTTCGACAGCACAACTCTATAATTGTGTGCTGCATTTTAATCCCTATCGGTCATTATTTACGAAAATCAAACCTGATTTTTATGGCGAAGCGACAGATGCGTATATCATCTATCCATGGGAAAGCGACAGGGGGACTTACGATATTAGACAATTAGACCCCACACCAGACCCCGAAGCGAATTGAATTTTCGGCACTTGCCAGCATATTTTGAGGCTTAGTGTTATAATTATTGTATATGCCATAGCATTAGGATTTAGTTATTCAATATTGGTGATACGATAATTTGCGGTGATTGATATCAGATAAACAGAGATATTGTTCTTTCTTATATACTATTGGGTTATGGCAACCCACATGCACTGTGACGAAAGGAGTCAGGCATTTGCGTGTTTTCTGCGCGAACCACTGTCATCATAATGAGCGAATACG